>CANPYA010000001.1 GCA_947587565.1 uncultured Bacilli bacterium
GCTAGAAGAAAAAGTGATTTAGATATTGTTAATTTTGGTGGAAAACTAGAAGATTGTAAAGAAAAAGATCCATCAGTATGTGAAATATTTATTGTCGAAGGGGATTCAGCTGGCGGATCTGCTGTTAAAGGAAGAAATTCTATGACCCAAGCGATCCTACCTTTAAGAGGTAAAATATTAAATGTTGAAAAAGCTAGAATTGACCGAGCATTATCAAATGAAGAAATAAGAACAATTATTACGGCATTTGGTACCGGTATTGGCGATAATTTTGATTTAAGTAAACTTAGATATGATAAAATCATTATTATGACCGATGCCGATGTTGATGGCGCTCATATTAGAGTTTTATTACTGACATTATTTTATCGTTTCTTTAGACCAATTGTTGAAGCTGGACACGTGTATGCCGCTCAACCGCCACTTTTCTGTATAAAACATGGTAAGGTAAGAAAATATGTTTTAGATGAAAAAGAAAGAGATGCTTATCTTGCATCATTAAATCCTAGTACCAAATATGAAATTTTTAGAATGAAAGGTTTAGGAGAAATGGATGCTGAAGAGTTAAATGAAACGACAATGGATATTAATACTAGAGTGTTAAGAAGAATAAATGTTGATGATGCTATTGCAGCTGATGAAGCATTTTCAATGTTAATGGGTGAAGAAGTAGAACCAAGAAGAAAATTTATTGAAGAAAATGCCGAATTTGCTGAGAATGTAGATATTTAGGAGGGTTAAGATGAATCAAGAAAAAGATAAAATAATTGAAAATAATATAGTTCCAGAAATAAAAAAGGCATTTATTGATTATTCTGTAAGTGTTATTATGTCAAGAGCAGTTCCCGACTTACGTGATGGTCTTAAACCTGTTCATAGAAGAATTTTATGGTCAATGTATGAATCAGGATATACACCTGATAAACCACATCGTAAATCAGCTCGTATAGTTGGTGATGTTATGGGTAAATATCATCCACATGGTGATTCAAGTATTTATGATGCGATGGTAAGACTTGCTCAAGATTTTAATTTTACTCATACACTTGTAGATGGTCATGGGAATTTTGGTAATATTTCTATTCCAAGACCAGCAGCATCGCGTTATACCGAAGCAAGACTTTCGAGAATTTCCTTAGAATTATTAAGAGATATAAATAAAGATACTGTTAATTTTATGCCAAACTTTGATGAATCTGAACAAGAACCAGAAGTATTGCCATCTAGATTTCCAAATATTTTAGTTAGTGGTACTATGGGTATTGCGGTTGGAATGGCGACAAATATTCCTCCACATAATTTAGGAGAAGTTATTGATGGCTGTGTAGCTTATATTGATAACCCAGATATTGATACTGCTGGATTAATGCAATATATTAAAGGTCCGGATTTCCCAACTGGTGGTATTATTTTAGGTAATAGTGGAATTAAAAAAGCTTATGAAACTGGTCGCGGTACGATAACAATTCGTAGTAAAGCCACTATTGAAGAAAAAAATGGTAAAAATTACATTATTATTGATGAAGTACCATATGGTGTGAATATCACAGAATTAAAAGATAAAGTTGCGGAACTTGTTCATAATAAAATAATAGATGGTATTGCTGATTATCATACTGATTTAAAAGATGGTTTAAAGATAACTATTACCTTAAAAAAGGAAGCAAATCCGCAAGTTGTATTAAATAACTTATATAAACATACCCAATTTCAAATGAGTTATGGTATTATTTTCTTAATGATTGATAATAAAGTACCTAGAACTTTAGGACTAAAAGATATTATATCTAAATATATTAATTATCAAGAAGAAGTAATTATTCGAAGAACTAAATTTGAATTAGATAAAGCCGAAAAAAGAGTACATATCTTAGAAGGTTATAAAATAGCATTAGATAATTTAGATGATTTTATTAAGATAATAAGAGAATCAGAGACAGATGTTATAGCTAAAGAAACCTTAATGAAAAAGTATGGTTTAACTGATGTTCAAGCTGATGCGATTTTAGAATTAAAACTTCGCCGTTTAACTGGTCTAGAAAGAGCTAAAATTGAAGAAGAATTAAGAGATTTATTAGCTAGAATTGAAGAATTAAAGGCTATACTTGCTTCAAGAGATAAGATATTAGAAATAATTAAGAATGAATTATTAGAAATCAAAGAAAAATATCCTGCTGATCGTCGAACAAAGATCGATATGACTGCAATTGAATACATTGAAGATGAATCATTAATACCTGAGGAAGATTCGATGGTTGTTTTAACTAATAATGGTTATATTAAGAGAACAACAAATGATACATTTAAAGTTCAAAATCGTGGTGGACATGGTGTTAAAGGCCTTACAACTAATGATGAAGATTATGTTGAACATTTAATTAACTTATCAACTCACGATTATATAATGTTCTTTACAAATAAAGGTAAAGTATATCGTTTAAAAGGTTATGAAATTCCTGAATTTGGTCGTCAATCTAAAGGAATACCGGTTATTAACTTATTACAAATTGAAAAAGATGAAAAAATTAATTCAGTAATTAAGGTTGGTAAAGATGATGAATATAAATATTTATTCTTTGCTACTAAAAAGGGTATTGTTAAGAAAACATTACTAAATGAATTTGAAAATATCCGAACTTCTGGTAAAATTTGTATTAATCTTAAAGATAATGATGAATTATTGGATGTTAAGAAGACAAATGGTAATAGTTTAATCTTACTTGGTAGTAGTAATGGTCGCATGGTTAAATTTGATGAAAATGAAATAAGAGCTATGGGTAGAACTGCATCTGGTGTAAGAGGAATTAATCTTGGTGATGGAACTTGTATTTGTGCTGAAGTTGTTAACGAAGATTCAATGATCTTGCTAGTTACAGAAAAAGGTTATGGAAAACGGACAAAAGTTTGTGATTTCAGACAAACTAAACGTGGTAGTAAAGGTGTTCTAGCTCTTAATATTACGGAAAAGAATGGTAATCTAGTCGCATCAAAGATAGTTGAAGACGATAAAGATGTTATTATTATGACAAATGTTGGTATTACAATTAAATTACCAGTGGAACAAATTTCCATACTAGGTCGTGTTACTCAAGGATTAAGATTGATCTCACTTCGTGAAAATCAATTTGTAGCTACTATAAGTGTTGTTGATAAAGTTGCTGAAGAAATTGAAGAAGGAACAGAAGAAGTTGAATCTGATAATGTTCAAAACAATCAAAGTAGTGAAAACGAATAAAAAATTCAAATAAAAATATTTCCCGGGAAATATTTTTATTTTGTTTTTAATTATACTTATGTATCAAAATTATTTCCCGGGAAATATTTTTGAAAATTTTTATCACATTTTTATAAATTTATCAACTATAAAATAGGTAATTTTACATAAATTTTACATTTTATGATTTAATGTTGTGCTGTTTAAAAAATTAAATTAATAATGTTTCACGTGAAACATAGATTATTAAAAATTAAATTAAGTAAAAAATTAAAAAGTTAGAAATTATATAATTTATAAAAATAAGTATTGAATAGTTAAAATTATAATATATTAATAAATGCATGTGGTAAAAAAATATTAGAAACACTTTAAATGAAAAAGATGTATTTATATTAAATTTAAATAATTGATAGATATACTTATAATTGATAGATATATTTAGCATAGATTTATTTTTTTAAAATTAATATTTTTTTAATTGCATTTGATTGTTATAATTATTTATAAATTTTGTGTGTACTTTTATATTATTTTGTTTTATAAAAAATACTAAAAAATCTAATATTTGTGATTTTGATTAAAAATAGATCAATATTCTTTTAAAATTATTAATAATTAATTATATAAATTTAACTAATTTAATGTTTATTATATAGTTAATAAAATAAAATGTTCTTTTTGCATATATGTTTCACGTGAAACATCAAAAAAAGTGTTAGTATTATATTTTTAAAAATAAATTAAATAATTTTATGATGAAAAAATATTTACCGGGAAATATTTTTAAAGGAAGCCACTAATGTTAAAATATTAATTTTAAAAATTAAAATTGCATAATAATAAAAATTATGTTATTATCTAAATGCACAACAAATATACTGTAAACTGGTCAGAGTTGGAAGACAGCAGCCATATCAGTTCCTATTTGTGTGTGCTTTTTTTATATATAGGAGTGTTAAAATGAATAAATATATGAAAATTGCCTATAAAGAAGCATTAAAGGCATATCGTAAAGATGAAATACCAGTTGGAGTAGTCATAGTACATAATAATAAAGTTATTGCTAAAGCTCATAATGATCGTCAAAAAAAATATAATGTTTTAGGTCATGCTGAAATAAATGCAATTTTAAAAGCTGAAAAAAAATTAAAAGATTGGCGTTTAGATAAATGTGAAATGTATGTTACATTAGAACCATGCAAAATGTGTCAAATGATAATTGAAGAATCTAGAATTAATAAAATAAATTATTTAATTTCTCAAAAAAAAGATACAAAAAATAATATTAAATATATACAAACAAATGATTGCAATAATATAAAAGAAGAATATAAAAAAATCTTAAATAATTTTTTTAAAAAATTACGATAATTATTCCTAAAATACTTGAATCTTGTGATATAATTAATATGAAAGGAAACACATCATGAAATATAAAGTATTATATCGCAAATATCGTCCAACTGATTTTGAAAATATTATTGGTCAAGATTATATTGTAACAACACTTAAAAATTCTGTTATTCACAATAATATTTCCCATGCCTACATATTTTCAGGTCCTAGAGGTACTGGAAAAACAACAACTGCTAAAGTATTTTCCAAGGCAATTAACTGTTTAGAGCCAAAAGATGGAGCTCCTTGTGGTAAATGTGAATTTTGTCAAAATTTTCAAGAAAATCCTGATATTATCGAAATAGATGCGGCCTCAAATAATGGCGTTGAAGAAATTAGAAATTTAATTGATAATATTAAGTTAGCACCAACTAATGGTAAATATAAAGTTTATATTATTGATGAAGTTCATATGTTAACTGATAGTGCCTTTAATGCTTTATTATTGACATTAGAAGAACCACCATCTCATTCAATATTTATCTTAGCAACTACAAACATTGAAAAAGTTCCTATTACTATTCTTTCACGTTGTCAACGATTTGACTTTCAAAAAATAACGGTTGATTGTATTACTGATCGTTTAAAACAAATTTGTGAATTAGAAAATATTAAAATTACATCCGACGCTTTAGAAGAAATTGCTTATTTATCTGAAGGTGGAATGCGGGATGCTTTAAGTCTTTTAGATCAACTTTCTAAAAGTGGTGAAGAAATAACTATCGAATTTGTTGATGAAAATATTCGAACTGTTTCTATAAAAAATATTAAGGAATTATTAGATACAATTGAAAATAATGATTCAGAAAAGTGTTTAAATTTGCTTAATGAATATCGCAATCGAGCAGTAGATTATAAAACATTGGTTAAAAAATTGATTGATGTGGCAGCAAAAAGAGCAAAGAAAATTAAATTAACAAGCAAATATACAAGATTATCTTTTGAAGATTATAAAAAATTAATTTTAAATTTAGCTGATAGTATTACTAAAATTAATATTAATGTTGATTCATATACCATATTGGAAATGATTTTATTAGAATTTTTAAATCCAACCATAAAGCCATTAGAAAATAAAAAGGAAGAATTAACTATAGAAAATGATCAAAAAAATGCTGATAGTGAGTTTATTTTTTCATCATCAAATGAAAATAGTGAAGAAAAAATTGAAAATGGTCTTAGCAAAAATATTTCATCAAAAGAATTTAATACTGATTTAATTACTATTCGTATAAATAATTGTTTTGTAGATGCCCAAAAGAAATTACTAGAAAATACTAAAAAAGAAATAAATGATATAATAAATGATGTTAATACATCGGGAGAGATAAAATCGATACTTCTAGATAGTGTTTTAGTTGCTGCATCACCTAAGAATTTAATTTTTACAACACCAAATGATCATAGCGCTAATAAAGCTAATAAAATGTTAAATAAAATTGAGAATGCTATTAGAAATGCTAAAAATATGGAATATAAAGTTATTTTTATAACACCTGAAAGATGGCAAAAAGAACGAGAAAAGTATGTCGAAAATATAAAAGCACATAAAAATTATTCATATATAGAAGAATCAGAAGTCATTCATGAAGAAACAAAAATTAGTGATGTCTTTGATCCAAGTAAAGTGGAAATTATTTAAGGAGGTGATTTTATGAATATGCAAAATTTAATGGCTCAAGCCCAAAGAATGCAAAGAGAAATAACCCAAAAGAAAGAAGAACTAGAAAAGATGGAATTTACTGGTAAATCTGAATGGGTAGAAATTACTTTTAATGGTGCTAAAGAAATTAAAAATGTTAAAATAGTTAAAGATGGTGATATATCAGAAGAGGATAAAGAAATTCTTGGAGATATGTTACAAATCGCAACAAAAGATGCCTTTAATCAAATAAACAAAGCAATGGCTGAAAAATTAGGTCAATATGCCGGGGCTTTAGATGGGTTGATGTAATATGTTGTATCCAGATTCATTATTAAAATTAATAAATTTTTATAAAAAACAACCAGGTGTTGGGGAAAAATCGGCAGAAAGAATGGCTTTAGCCACAATTTTAATGGATGATAAAGAAATAACGGATTTTGCTACTGCTTTAGTTGATGCTAAAAATAAAATAAAAAAATGTCCAGTATGTGGTAGTTTAACGGAAAATGATGTATGCGATATTTGTAGTGATCAAGAAAGAGACCATAATTTGATATGTGTTATTGAAGATTATAAAAGTCTTATTTCTTTTGAAAAAGTAGGAAATTTCAAAGGAATCTATCATGTGTTAAATGGTCTAATTAGTCCAATGGATAGTATAGGTCCGGAAGATATCAACATTTCATCCTTAGTTAAAAGAGTTGATGAAGCCCAAAATCCGGAACTTATTTTAGCCTTAAAATCATCTATTGAAGGCGAAACAACAACTTTGTATATAAAGAAAATATTTGAAAAGAAAAATGTAACAATATCAAGGCTCTCTTATGGTATCCCTATGGGTGCGGAAATAGATTATCTCGATATTATTACGCTCGATAAAGCATTAGAGGATCGCAAAAGGATATCGGAATAAAATGAACTTATAAATAATATAATTTATGGGTGATATTATGAAAATAAAATTAGGAACTCTAATAAAAAGAGTAATATTTGCTTTTGGTGTTATCTATGGCATAAATGTAATGTTAAATAAAGTAGGAATCTTTCTTCCTATCAATGTCATTACCATCTTAATTACTTCCGTTTTAGGAGTTCCTGGTTTGTTATCCTTATTTGCACTTTTCTTTATCATAAATTAAGGAGGAGTATGACAGGTAGTAAAGATTTAGAAAAATTAGTAGAATATTATCATAATAAAAAATTAGCGCATGCTTACCTTATTACAACAAATAATATTCCTAAATGTTTAGAAGTTCTTTTAAAAGTTATAAAGAACATTTTTTGCGTGAATAATTATGAAGATAATTGTAATAAATGCTCTTTATGTCATTTAATTGATTTAAAAAATCTTCCTAGTTTGAAAATTATTGAACCAGATGGCGAATTTATTAAAAAAGAACAAATTTTAGATTTAAAGAATACTTTTGCCAAGTCTAATCAATTTACCAATGAATCAATTTATATAATTAAAAATGCTGAAAAATTAAATTCACCATCTGCAAATACAATGTTAAAGTTTCTTGAAGAACCGGAAGGTAATGTGATTGGTTTTTTTATAACTACTGAAAAAGATAATGTATTACCAACCATTCAAAGTCGTTGTGAATTAATCAGTGCTAATTTTTTGGAAGATGAAAGTACTGATATAACCAATGTCGAATATCAAGAATTATCTCAAAAAGTAATAGAGTATTTAAAAGATATTGAAGTTGAAAAGAAAAAATCAATATTGTGTAATAACGAATACTTCATAGATTTAGAAAAAGCAGATGTTAAGAATTTCTTATCAATGGCGCTTTCTATATATAAATCAACATTAAATAATAAAATTAATGGTACTAAAGAAAATCCAACCTTTTTATCTAACTTAAGTATTAAAAATATTCAAAGAAAAATGCAATTAATTATCGAAATTTTACAAGAAATCAATTATAATGTTAATATCGAACTATTATTAGATAAATTTGTTTTAGAAATGGAAGGAATAAATAATGAAGTTATATAGTGTTATATTTAAAACTCAAGGCAAAAATTATTATTTCTTAAGTCCGGATGATTATGAAATCAATGATTATGTTATTGTTGAAACTGAGAAAGGCTTGCAATATGGTAAAATAAATCATTTAATTAGTGAAAATAGTAATGAAGAAGATAAATATAAAAAAATCATCAGGAAAGCTACTAGGGAAGATACGAAAAATTATGAATATTTATTAAAAGAAAGTAACAAAGCTTTAGATAAATGTAAGGAATTAGTCAAAGATTTAGAATTAAATATGAATGTTATCAGTGCCGATTTTAATTTTGATAAATCACAATTATTGTTTAATTTTGTTTCTGATGAAAGAGTTGACTTCCGAGAACTTGCCAGAAAACTTGCGGGTATTTATCATACAAGAATTGAACTTCGCCAAATAGGAGCTCGTGATAAAGCAAAAGAAGTTGGTGGTTATGGTGTTTGTGGTGAAAGATTATGCTGTGGTCGGTTCTTAAATCATATTGATGCTATTTCCATGAATATGGCTAAAAATCAAAATTTAGCTTTAAATCCTTCGAAAATTAATGGAGTATGTGGTCGTTTGTTATGTTGCTTACAATATGAAGATGAAAATTATTTAGAATGTAGTAAAAATATGCCTTCTGTTGGGGATGTTATTAAAACAAAAAATGGTGAAGGTGAAGTAATCAGTGTCGATATTCTAAATCGTAAATGCAAAGTATTAGTGGGTAGTAATAAGGAAGAAGTCGAATTTAAATAATGGCTAAAGAAGTATTAAACGATTTATATGATTATGGTTTAAAAATATATCAATATCCTAGTTATTTTAAATTTTCTTTAGATTCTATTTTACTTGCCGAACTAGTTAAAGTTACTAATAAAACTAAAACTATCCTTGATTTATGCAGCGGAAATGGCGCTATTCCGTTAATTTTAAGTACTAAAACTAAAGCACAAATTACCGGTGTTGAAATTCAAAATGATATTTATGAATTAGGTAGACGGAGTATTTCTTACAATAATTTAAATAAGCAAATTGAATTTGTTAATGCCGACATTAAAAACTATAGTGAGTCTATAGGTAATAAAAAGTATGATATAATAACATGTAACCCGCCATATTTTAAAGTAAGCAATTTAGATTATACAAATAAATCAGATGGTTTAAGTATTGCAAGACATGAGTTAAAGATTACTTTAGAAGATATTTTTAAAATAGCTAGTATGCATTTAAATACGAAAGGTGAATTTTATTTAGTCCATCATATTGATCGGTTAGATGAAATAATTATTTTAGCAAATAAATATAAATTAAATGTTAAAAATTTAACTTTAGTTAAAACAAAGGAAGAAAACAAACCAACTATTGTATTAGTTAGATGTCTTAAAGATGCTGATTTAGGAATAAAAATTGGAAATATTTATAATATTGATGGGTTAAAAACTTATCAAAATATGTTTAAGGAGGAATTATGAAATTAATTGTTGGGTTAGGTAATCCGGGTCGCGAATATAAAAATACGCGGCATAATGTTGGATTTATGGTTCTTGATGATTATTTAGGTAAAGTTGATTGGAAAAATAAAGTTGAAGCCTACCTATATAAAGAAGGTGAAGGCGATAATACGGTAATTTATATAAAACCTTTAACATATATGAATTTATCAGGTTTAGCAGTTAGTAAGTTTGCTAAATTTTATAAGATAAAACCAGAAGATATATTAGTTATTCAAGATGATTTAGATATGGAAGTTGGAACTTTTAAAATTAAAAGAAATAGTTCAGCCGGTGGCCATAATGGTATTAAATCCATAATTAAAGAATTAGAAAGTGAAGAATTTGCTCGACTTAAAATTGGTATTGGTAAAAGTGCTACGATTCCGACTGATAAATATGTTTTAGGTAAATTTACTAAAAATGAATTAGAAAGTATTTTAAGTAATACAGCTAGTTATAATAAAATAATTGATTTGTTTATAAATAATGGTATAGAAAAAGCCTTAAATTATAATAATAATTAAGGTATAAAAATGGGTATGATATGAATTTAAGTAAATATTTTAATTTTGCAAATGGTAAAACGACATATGGGTTAACGACTGAGTTAATCGCTTTTTTCGTGAGTGAACTTTATAATCAAAAGAAAGAAAATATCATTTTAGTAGCTAGTAATCTTTATGAAAGTAATAAATTATATAATGCCATAAAATTACACCAAGCAAATTGTGAATTATTTCCAATGGATGATTTCATTACTTCCAAGGTTGTTGCTATGTCACCCGAATTTGAAATAGGCAGACTTAATGTTTTAGAAAAAATTAAAAACGAAAAATTAATTATTGTCACTAATTTAATGGGATATCTTAAATATTTACCGAGTATTAATTCAAAAAATAGTATAACTTTAACCCCAGACATGTCTTTAAATAGAGAAGAATTTATTAATACTTTAAATGAATTTGGTTATAAAAGAGAATCAATGGTTACAATGAGTGGCGAGTATTCCGTTCGTGGTTTTATCATGGATATTTTTGTAATTAATGAAAATCATCCGATAAGAATTGAATTTTTTGGTGACTCGATTGAATCCATTCGTTACTTTGATGAAAATACCCAAAGGACAATATCTGATACTAAAGAGATAGTAATAAAACCTTTTCAAGAAATTGCGACCGATGAAAAAAATTCGCTATACGATTATACAAAAGGTATAGTTATTTATTATAATAAAGACCAAATTGATGTAGCGTACGAGAAACTAGCTAATGAGATAGTGGAATATCAAGAAGAAAAAGATGAACATACAAAATATATGTATGAACTTAGTGAAATAAGTCCAAGTTATGAATTATATCTAGATACTATTAATAATCCAACTGACACAGTAGCTAAAGAAATACCACCATTTAATGAAAATTTTGAATATTTAAAAGATACGGTTTATAAATGGGAAAAAGAAGGTAAAGAAATCTATTTTTATCTTCCTAAAGATAGTGAAATTAAAATAATTAAAGAATATATTCCACATGTCAAAATAATTAAAGAAAGAATCGGTAAAGGCTTTATTTTAAACAATATTGTTTGTATTTCAGAATATGATATCGGTATTCAAGTTAATAAAGAAGCAAAGTATAAAAATAATTTACATATTGGTAAAAAAATTAAAAGTTATAATGATTTAGAAAAAGGCGACTATGTAGTTCATATTAACCATGGTATAGGTATTTATAATGGTTTAGTTACTTTAACTAAAGATGGAATGCAAAAAGATTATATTCAAATTTTATATGAAGGCAATGATAAAATCTATATCCCAGTTGAAAAAATAAATACTATTTACAAATATTCTGATAAAAATGGTGCCGAGCCAAAATTAAATAAGCTAAATTCTGCTAGTTGGGCTAAAACTAAGACTTATATTAAAGCCAAAGCCAAAGATATTTCTCAAGAATTATTAAAACTTTATACCGAAAGAGCCAAAATTAAGGGTGTACCTTATAAAAATTATGCTGATGAAGCCATATTTGCGAGTTCCTTTCAATATACAGAAACTAAAGACCAATCAAAGGCTATCGCGGAAATTAGTAATGATTTAAATAAAGAAACGCCAATGGATCGTTTATTATGTGGTGATGTTGGCTTTGGTAAAACCGAAGTGGCAATGCGAGCTATTTTTAAAACAGTTATTAATAATTATCAAGTAATGTATTTATGTCCTACCACAATTTTGGCTAAGCAACAATATAATGTAATTAAAGAAAGATTTAAAGATATACCGGTCGAAATTCGCCTTTTAAATCGTTTTACTAGTCCTAAAGAAGAAAAATATATTTTAGAAAAATGTGAAACAGGTGGTATTGATGTTTTAGTAGGTACCCATCGCATATTAAGTGATGATGTTAAAATGCAAAAACTAGGATTACTCGTAGTTGATGAAGAACAAAGATTTGGGGTTAAACATAAAGAAAAAATTAAAGAATATAAAATTGATGTTAATGTTTTAACTTTATCCGCAACTCCAATTCCAAGAACCTTAAAGATGGCTTTATCCGGACTCAGAGATTTATCGATTATCGATACACCACCAGTTAATCGGTATCCAGTTCAAACTTATGTTGTCGAAGAGCAAGATTTACTTATAAGAGATGCGATTTATAAAGAATTATCAAGAAAAGGTCAAATATATATTTTATATAATCGAGTCGAAGATTTAGAAAAAGTTGTTAATCATATTAGTGAGTTAGTTCCTGAAGCAAGAATTATTTATGCCCATGGCAGAATGAGTAAAGAAGAGTTAGAAAAAGTAATGGATGACTTTGTAAGTCAAAAATACGATATTCTAATATGTACGACTATTATTGAAAATGGTATTGATATTCCCAATGCCAATACATTAATTGTTTATAATGCCGATAATTTTGGCCTTTCGCAATTATATCAAATTCGCGGTCGAGTTGGCCGAAGTGACAAAGTTGCTTATGCCTATCTATTGTATGATAAAAAGAAAATGCTTAATGAAATTGCGGTTAAAAGACTTCAAGCAATTAAGGAATTTACTAATTTAGGTAGTGGTTATAAAATTGCGATGCGGGATTTGTCTTTAAGGGGTGCTGGCGATATTTTTGGAAGTGACCAAGCCGGTTTTGTTGATTCAGTTGGGATTTCTTTATATATGAAATTAATTGAAGATGAACTTAAAAAAGCCAAAGGTGAATATGTTGAAGAAGAGGAAGAAGATAAATCTAACTTAATTGAAGTTGCTACCCATATTAAAGATGAATATGTTTCTGATGAAGATGTTAAAATCGAAATTCATCAAAAAATTAATGAAATTGATTCTTTAGAAAAATTAAATGCCGTTAAAACCGAATTAGAGGACCGTTTTGGTAAGATTGATAAAGATATGGAAATCTATATGTATGAAGAATGGTTTACTAATTTATGTAAGATGTTAAATATAACAAAAGTTAATAAAACTGACAGATTTATTGAAATAACTTTACCTGAAGAATTATCTAAAAATATTAAAGGCGATAAATTATTATTTGAAACAATGAGTATTTCTAATAAATTTAATTTAAAATATCTACATAATAATATAATTATTACTTTATTTTACAAAGGATTACCAGAACATTATATTTATTACTTAGTTAAATTATTAATAGCTATTAAAGATAACTAGTATTAATTTAACTTTTTCTTTTCTTTTTCGATATTTTTTATACTCTTAGTTGGTGTAGGTAAATCTTCTGGCATAGTTCCGCCTTGTTTGGCTATAAACACTCTTATATCTTTACCTATATTATAATGAATGTTATTTGCAGCATTTTCATTTGTTATATTATCTCTTTTTAATTTTGCTTCAGTTTGAACTATTCTAAATAGATTATCAGCAAGTTCTTCACTTCCCATATTATCAAGTATATCTTCCCGATATCTTAAGCCTTTTCTTTTGGCAATATCATCAGCAGTTTCACCATTATAAAGACCTTTATAACCATAATTATGAAATCTATCAAAGTTTTTTACACCAGCATTTTTGGCAGTTTGATTTAAAGAAAAATTGCTTTTCTTAGTTAAATTTCTTTTATAGATTCTTTTTTCATCTTCACTTAAATTGTTATATTCTTCATCAGTTAATTCCATTTTTCTCGTTTGAATTGCAAAATAAGTCTGACCTAAAGCAACAGTTTTAAATTTGGGATTAGCATTTTGTACTATTAAGTAGCAAGCATATCTACTTAGTTTGTAATCAATGATTTGTTTGGCTGAAACCCCTGTTTTTACTATTTTGGGGTAAACTCCAAAATTGGAATTTATGGCATTTCCGCTTTGATAACATGCAATTTGGGCTTTTTCGATAATAGTAGAAAATAATCGCCATTCTTTATAACCTAAAATTAATTGTAATTCCCTGGCAAGCCAAAATTCATTTCCTTTTTCATCAGTATGTTTAATTTCTTCAAATACTTTCTCTTGATATTTCATTAATTCATTTTTCATATATTTCTTTCTCCTTCTACTTATAATATTCGCGCTTTTTAGTGAATTTTCTTTTTTTTCAGTAAAATTTCTTAAAAAAATTTAGAAAATTTAAATATTTTGTATAATAATCAAAAAATATTTCACACTAAAAATTAGGAGTGTGTAGTGTATGTTAAAAAGTGGAATTACTAGAAGAATTGATGAACTAGGAAGAATTGTAGTTCCAAAAGAAATAAGGTATAACTTAGGTATTAGAGATGGTGAACCATTAGAAATTTATACAAACGATAATGCTATTATTATTAAAAAGTATTCGCAAGTCGAAAATATTAAAGATTTGGGAGAAATTCTTTGTAGTATTATAAGTGATACTTGTGATGTTGATATAATGATTACAGACCGGGAAAAAATTATTGCAACCAGTACAAATTTAAAGGATTTAGTTAATATTAAATTAGAGGAAAAACATAAAAAATTAATTGATAATCGAGAATCATATATTTCAAGTTCCTTAGAGGTTATCTATAATAAAAGTGTTTATTTAGTGGCAGTTCCTATAATAACCCAATCAGATTGTAGTGGTCTAGTAATCGTTATGACAAATAAAAAGAATGATGAAAATTTAAAATATGCCAAAATCGTCCAAAAATTATTAATTCAAAAATTAGATATAAATTAGAAATTCAATTTGTCTTTTTTATTTTAAATTGTCTCTTGAATTAAATATTAACTTATGCTAAACTAAACCTAGTTAGCGAAGAATTTGTTAAAAGATAATTATTAATACTACTATAAGAGAGTTAATGGTTGGTGTAAATTAATGGGTATGATAATTAGAGTATGGACAAAGGAGTTAAATTGCAGAAGTGCATTAAAACTATAAGCGTATGAATTTATTCATAAATAAAGGTGGTACCGCGGGTTAGCTCGTCCTTTTATTTATGAATTTTTTTATTGGAGGGATTTATGAAGGCAATAATTTTTGATTTAGATAATACTTTGATACCTTGGTTAGATGATTATATAGATAAGATAATTAATGGTATGGTAAAGTTTAATGTAAAAAAAGAAAATACCTATAAAATATATGAACTAGTTGATGTTTATGAAAGTTCGCATAGTAAATTAGATAAAAAAGAATTGTTAGAATTTATGAATGCTAAATTAGATAATAAATTAAAAATTGATTTAATTGATGATTATATTGATTTAATAAGTAGTTGTACTTATAAAGAAGAAGGAGTAGAAGAAACACTAGATTATTTATCAAAAAAATATGATTTATATGTTATAACTAATTGGTTTACCGCATCTCAAACAAAAAGATTAGAAACAGTTGGTTATGCTAAATATTTTAAACAAATAATTGGTGCTGATCAAAATTATTATAAACCTGATAAAAGAACCTTTGATATAATTTTAGAAAAATATAAATCAGAAGAATGTGTATCAGTTGGTGATTCCATAAAAAATGACATTGATTTACCTTTGTCTTTAGGAATGCAAGCCATTTGGAAGACTAATGAGACAAGTACAAAATATAAAACAATAAAGAATATTTCTGATTTAAGGAATATATTATAGGGAGATAAAAAATGGAAAGATATTTTGAAAAAATAAGTTTTGAACAATTTAAAAAAGATATTAAAGATGATAAGAAATTATATGAGGAATACAAATTGCCGGAGAGAAAAACGAAAAATAGTGCGGGTTATGATTTTCTAGCTATTGAAGATTTTGAATTAGCCCCTGGGGAAATAAAAAAGATACCTACCGGATATAAAGTAAAGATGCAACCTGATGAAGTATTATTTAATTTTGTGCGTAGTAGTATGGGATTTAAATATAATATTAGACTTACTAATCAAGTTGGTATAATTGATAGCGATTATTACAATAATCCCGATAATGAAGGACATATGTTTATATCTTTACAAAATGAGGGTGATAAAGTATTTAAGTGTCATAAAGGTGAAGGTTATGCGCAAGGCATATTTGTTAAATATTTAACTTGTGGTGAAGAAGTTAAGACAAAAAGAATTGGTGGAACAGGTAGTACCAATCAAGAAAGGAATGATAAAAATGAATAAAAATTTTTATATAACTACCCCAATATACTATCCAAGTGCGGAATTTCATATTGGTCATTGTTATACGACCATAATTGCCGATGCTATTGCCCGTTATAAAAGACTAGCGGGTTATGATGTTTTCTTTCAAACAGGAACTGATGAACATGGTTTAAAGATTGAAAATAAAGCCAAAGAAAAAGGAGTAACTCCCAAGGAATATGTTGATGTTATAATCGATAATGCCAAAGATTTATGGCAAAAACTAAATATTTCTTATGACTATTTTATAAGAACAACTGATGAACATCATATAGAAAGAGTTCAAAAAATATTTGAAAAATTATATAATCAAGGCGATATTTATAAAGGAGAATATAAAGGACTTTATTGTGTACCTTGTGAATCTTTTTGGACGGAAAGTCAACTTGTTGATGGTAAATGTCCCGACTGTGGCAGAGAAGTTAATTTAGTTACCGAAGAAGCTTACTTTTTTAAATTAAGTAAGTATCAAAAAAGATTAGAAGAATTTTATGAAGAAAATCCTAATTTTATTGCGCCAGTTTCGCGGAAAAATGAAATGTTAAATAATTTTATTCGTCCCGGTTTAGAAGATTTATGTGTATCTCGAACAAGTTTTAAATGGGGTATTCCCGTTACTTTCGATGAAAAACATGTTATTTATGTGTGGATTGATGCTTTAACTAACTATATTACTAGTTTAGGTTATCCCGATATTACACCGGAATTTGAGAAATATTGGCCCGCCGATTTACATTTAGTAGGAAAAGAAATAGTGAGATTTCATACCATTATTTGGCCAGCTTTATTAATGGCACTAGATATACCTCTTCCAAAACAAGTCTTTGGTCATGGATGGCTTATTATTGATGGAGGAAAAATAAGTAAAAGTCTAGGTAATTATAAAGATCCAAGAGATTATATCAATACTTATGGAGTTGATGCCGTTCGTTACTTTGCTTTAAGAGAAGTTCCTTTTGGTAGTGATGGTACTTTTTCAGAGAGTGCTTTAATAACAAGAACTAATGCCGATTTATGTAATATTTTAGGTAATCTTGTAAGTCGTACTATTCAAATGGGTATTAAATATTTTGAAGGTAATGTAAAAAATTCAAAAGTTTATGAAGATATTGATAATGATTTACTAGATAGTGTTAAAAATTTACGAGCTAAAGTGGATGGTAAAATTGATGAATTAAAAATTAATGAAGCTTTAGAAGAAATTTTTGATACTCTAAGAAAATGTAATAAATATATTGATGATACAACTCCTTGGACTTTAGCAAAAGATGAAAGTAATTATCCAAGACTGGAAACAGTTATCTATAATTTACTTGAGGCCATAAGAGTATGTGCGACAATGTTACAAGCTTTTATTCCAGAGACCGCTAATAAAATTTTTGCGGGTTTAAAAATAGATAATAATAATTTTGAAAATATTTATGATAATATTGAAGAATATCATTTAGGCTTAGAAAAACCCGCTAATCTATTTGAAAGGATTAAAGAAAATTAATGTTTACTGATAGTCATTGTCATTTATATAAAGAATATTATGATGATATAGAAGAAGTAATAAATAATGCTATTAAAAATTCAGTAACTAGATATATTAATAATGGTTGTGATCAAAAATCTAATCAAGAGGTTTTAGAACTTGTCAGTAAATATTCAAATATGTATGGGACTTTAGGAATACATCCGGAAAATGTTTTAGAATATACCGAAGAAGATTTGACCTTTATTAAAGATAATTTAAATAATCCAAAAATTATTGCTATTGGTGAAATTGGTTTAGATTATCATTACGGAAAAGAAGATAAAGATAAACAAATAAAACTTTTAGAAAGACAACTTGAAATTGCGGAAGAATATAATATGCCAGTTATTATTCATAGTCGGGATGCTACTTTAGATACAATTAATACTTTAAAAAAATTTAAAGTTACGGGTGTTATTCATTCTTTCTCTGGCAGTTTAGAAACTGCCAGGGAATATATTAAAATGGGTTATTTATTAGGTATTAATGGGGTAATTACTTTTAAGAATGCTAATATCAAAGATGTTATAAAAGAAATACCTTTGGATTATTTAGTGTTAGAAACTGATAGTCCGTATCTTACTCCGGAACCATTTCGGGGTAAAAAAAATAGTCCTGCTCATATTTTAGACATTGCTAAATTTGTGGCGGATTTAAAAAATACTTCTTTAGGAGAATTAAGTAAAATAACAAATAATAATCTAAAAAGAGTATTTAAAATTTAATGTTGAAAACTTAATGGTTATCAACATTTTTTTATGAATATAAACTTTTGGTAACAAACGTTATCATTTTTTTGACAAACCTACTAAAATTAGGTATAATCTATTATAGAAATTAAGAAGGTGAATAATGAAAAGAATATTTAATTGGTTAGTTCGTTTTAGCATTATTATTCTTTTTGTTATGCTAGCAACTAGTTATGTCCATATTGTTGAAACGAAATCTTACAGTGATAATGTTAATAAAACGGTTAATTTATCAACTATGGCTTTAAAAGTTGATGAATTTCGCGCTAATGATATTTATAGTGTTAAAGATACTTATACTGGTGACTTAACTGGTTATGTTTATAATTGCCCATTATGTAATGGTACTTTAGGTTGTATGCGTAGTTATGATATTCGGGATGGTAAAACAACTTATCCAGATATGACTTATGGAAATGTCCGTATTGTGGCATCATCAACTAATTTACCTTGTGGAACAATAGTTAGATTCAATAGTTCTAGAGTATCTGAAAAACCCGTATATGCGATTGTCTTAGATCGTGGTGTAAGAGGTAATGCTTTAGATCTACTTAGTAGTGATTTAGATTATGCTTTAACTTTAGGTCGGAGTGTAATAACTTATGATGTTTTAAGAGAAGGTTGGGGCGAATAACCCAATTATGAAAGCCAAGAAATGTTTAGGACAAAATTTTTTAATTAATAAAGATGTTATTAATAATATAGCAAATAGTATTAATGTGCAAAAAGATGATTTAATAATTGAAATTGGACCCGGTATGGGTGCTTTAACTAAAGAATTAAAAAAGAAAAATTCTTTTCTTTTATGTTATGAATTAGATACGGATTTAAAACCTTATTTGAATGCTTTAGAAGATGATAAAACAAAAATAATCTATGAAGATATTTTAAAGAGTAATATAAAAAAAGATAGCAAAGATATACCTTATCAAAAATTATTTATTGTGGGTAACTTACCATATTATATAACGACACCCATTATTAAATATTTAATAAGTTTAAATTTAGATGTGAAAGAAATGACATTTATGGTTCAAGAAGAAGTCGCCGATCGTTTTACCGCTTTACCAAATCATAAAGATTATGGCAGTATTACTTTATATTTAAAGTATTTCTTTAATGTTGAAAAATTATTTAGGGTTAGTAAAAATTCTTTTAATCCCGTACCTAAAGTAGAAAGTGCAATTATAAAACTTACAAAAAGGGAAAATAAACCAGAAGTAAATACTGAAAAATATTTTAAATTAATAAGTGATAGTTTTAAAATGAAGAGAAAAACTTTAAGAAATAATTTAAGTAATTATGATTTTAAAAAAGTTGAGGAAGTTTTGTTAAAATATAATTTACCTTTAAATATTCGAGCAGAGGAATTAGCGGAAGAAGTATTTGTTGATATTAATAACTCTTTATAATTTTAATCAAAATAAAAATAGGATTAACCTATTTATCAAATAATTCGGCATGAGAACCTGTAGCAAAAAGCAATAATATTAATTCTTCATCTTGAATTTTATAAATTAATAACCAATCTGGAGCAATATGACATTCATAACAATCCTGATAATTTTTATCGTTGATTAATTTATGATTACGATATTTTTTGGAAGTTCTTTACCATCAGCAAGCTCTTTAATTACAAATTTTAATTTGTTTAGTTTTTTGCCTTGCTTTTTAATAAGTTTATAGTTTTTATTAAATTTGCTTGTAGAGTCTACCCTATATTTTGTGTTTTTAAAATCAATGTTACTTTTTATCTTATTCATTATCTAAATTTGCAAATAATTCATCGGGATTATTATAAGGTTTTCTTTTGCCATTTTTAATATCCTTTAATATTTGCTCTCCTTCATCTAATGCTTCCATTAATTCTTTACTAGGTTTAGGATTTACTTCTTTAACTTCAAATGGTAGTCCGCGTTCAAAAATTGCTCTTTTTAAAAAAATATTGATTGCTGTACTCATATTAAGTCCAAGATTATTGAATAATTCATTTGCTTCTTCTTTAACATCGGTTGGAACATTAACATTAATCGCACTAGTTAGATTAGCCATATTTCTCTCATCTCACTTTCTATTAGTAATATACCACATTTATAAAAAAATATCAACATAAATCATTATATTATATGTATGTTATAAATAAATATGTATGTGTTGTAAAAATGTCAAGTAGGCTAAGTTCTTTTATAATATCTATAGACTTTTAAGCAATTATTTAGTAAAATTAAAATGTGATAATTATGAAGAATAAAGGATTTACATTATTAGAATTACTAGTGGTCGTTGCTATTTTAGGGGCTATTGGATTAGTAGTAACAGTTTCATTAAATAAAACTTTAAAAAATACTAATCAAGAAGAATGTGATGCTTTTGTAAAAGATGTCGAAGAAGCAGCCTGTGTTTATGTGACTTTATCAAGAAGAGAGCATGCTTGCAATAGACCTGGTTGTGAACTACCTTTAAGTGCCTTAGTTACTGAAGGTATGGTTGATAGTGAAAAAAACGCTTGTACAGGTGAAGATATAACTAAATCATATAATGAAAAAGTAAAAGTAACCTGGGATAATGAAGGAAATAAAACATGTGAATATCAAGGGGTAAAAAATGCGGAATAAAATATTGGAATATTTAGAAGATAATGATAAAGCTAAATCGTTAATTGAAATTAATGATTATTTAAATTTGCATACTAGTGATGAATTAGAAGAATTGCAAAAGGAAGTTAATAAACTTGTTACTGAAGGTTTAGTTCATGAAACGAAAAAACAAAAATATTTATTAATGCAATATTGTAAATCTTTGCACACTGGTCATTTAGACATGACAAAAAATGGCTATGCCTTTTTAATTCAAGATAATGGTGAAGAAGATATATATATTAGTAAAGATAATTTAAATGGAGCAATTCACGATGACTTAGTTTTAGTGGATATTTTTATGCGTAACGGAAAAGTAGAAGGTAAAGTTTTAAAAGTATTAGAACGTAAATTAAAACAAGTTATTGGCGAAATTTTATATGTCCAAGATAAACCAACCTTAATTTTAGATGATAAAAAGTTAGATTTAGAAATAGAATTACAAAATAATTTTGCTAATTTAGTTGATGGTCATAAAGTTTTAGTAGAATTAACAAAACAAATTAGTTCTAAAAAATTTGTGGGAGTAGTTAAAAAAATTATTGGCCATAAGAATGATCCCGATATCGATATTTTAACTATTGCCTATAAATATAATATTGAATTAGATTTTAGCGATGAAGTAAAAGAGGAGTTAAAAAATATTCCCGATACGGTTTTAGAAAAAGATAAAAAAGGTCGAGTCGATTTAACAGCTGAAGAAATATTTACTATAGATGGTGATGATACTAAAGATATAGATGATGCCATAAGTATTAAATACGCAAATGGTTTATATACTTTAGGAGTTCATATTGCTGATGTTTCATATTATGTGAGACCAAATACGGCTTTATATAATGCCGCTTATGAAAGAGGTACTTCTTCTTATTTAGCTGATAAAGTTCTTCCAATGTTACCGCACGAATTATCAAATGGGATATGTTCTCTTAATCCAGGAGTAGAAAGACTTGCTATTTCAGTTACTATGCAAATTGATGAAAAAGGTAAAGTTAAAGATTATGATATCTTCCCATCAATTATTAAGAGTCGTAAGCAAATGACTTATAAATGTGTTAATAAAATTTTAGAAGAAAATACAGTACCAGAAGGTTATGAAGAATTTCAAGATAGTTTATTAAAAATGTATGACTTAGCGAAAATACTACGTAAAAGATTAGTTCAAAATGGTTATATTGAATTTGAAATTCCGGAAGCTAAAATTATTCAAGATGAAAGTGGTAAATGTATTGATATAGTTAAAAGAGAACAACATGAGGGAGAAAAGTTAATCGAGGACTTTATGATTGCGGCGAATGAAGTTGTAGCAACGCACATCTATAATATGGATTTACCTTTTATCTATCGGGTTCATGGTATGCCAAAGCCAGAAAAAATTACAGACTTTTTAAATATGTTAAAAATTCTAAATATTCATGTGAATACTAAAGGGATAAGTAATTCTAGTAAAGATATGCAAGTAATATTGAATGATTTAAAAGATGAAAAAGATGCACCAATATTATCTAGTATGCTTTTAAGAAGTATGCAAAAAGCCGTTTATAGTCCGAATAACATTGGTCATTTTGGTCTTGCTTTAAAAAATTATACCCATTTTACTTCCCCAATTAGGAGATTTCCCGATACGACAGTGCATGAATTATTAAGAACATATTTATTTAATAAACAAATTGATAATGAAACAATTGATTATTGGGCTAAATCTTTACCTAACATTGCTGATCATTCTTCCGAAAGAGAACAAGCAAGTGTTGAAGCTGAAAGGAAAGTTGTTGATATGAAGATGGCCGAATATATGGAAAGTCATATTAATGAAGAGTACGAAGGTATTATAACAACGGTTACTAACTTTGGTTTCTTTGTAGAACTACCTAATTTAGTGGAAGGTTTAGTCCATGTAAGTACGCTTCCTGGTTTCTATAATTATGTTCCGGAATTACTCGCTTTAGTTAGTGCAGATAAAAAAGTAATGTACAAAATCGGTGATTGTGTTAAAATAAAGGTAGTCAACGCTAATAAAGAAGCACGAATGATAGATTTTGAGGTTATAAATGGAAATAATTAATAGAAAAGCAAAGTTTGATTATTTTATTGAAAGTGAAATAGAAGCCGGTTTAGTTTTAACAGGTACGGAAATAAAATCAGTAAGAAAAGGTTCAGCAGATTTAAAAGATACTTATGTTAGAATTAAAAATGATGAAGCCTTCATTATTAATATGTATATTGCTAAATATGAAGAAGGTAATATATTTAATCATGATGAAAGAAGAGAAAGAAAATTACTCTTACATAAAAAAGAAATTAGAAAGTTAAAAGAACTTACGAAAATCGAAGGTTATACTTTAATACCCATAAGATGTTATATTAAAGGGGAATATGCTAAAATAAGTGTAGGAATATGTAAGGGTAAGAAAAATTACGATAAAAGAGAAGCCATCAAAGAAAAAGATTTAAAAAGATTAGAAAGTTAGATATAAATTTAAGATTTTGCAATATATTTAACTAGGAGGAATAAAATGGAAAAATTAATTGAATTTGTTGGTAATAATTATGCTTGGTTTTTAACTATTACAATCATTTTGTTATTTGCTCTTATTGGGTATATCTATGATACAAGAAAGAATAAGAATGATTTACTTAAAAAGAGTGAAGAAGAAATGAATGAAATGGATTTAGAGAATATTATGGTACCAGAAGGTAAAAGTTTATCTGATATGGTAACAACTTCTAAAAATATTAATCCGGAAACTAAAGGGGTTGAATTAACTGATTCTTCAATATTACATGGAGAAAGTAGTCAAAATAATCCTAATTTCACGGCAGTTCAAGAAGAACCTATAACCAATATTAATGCCACAGAAAATACTAATGTTATGAATACGGAAGAAAACGTTAATAATGTTGCAAGTCCCGTTAATCAAACTGTAGCACCACAAGTTACACCTCAAGCTGTTCAACAAAGTCCAGAAAATCCTGTAAATCCAGTAAATAATAATTAGCAAAAGCAATTTAGTCCTTAGGGACTTTTTATTTTAGAAAAAATTTGCTATAATAAATTAGCAAAGAGATAAGGAGTTGAAG
Source organism: uncultured Bacilli bacterium (assembly GCA_947587565.1). Lineage (GTDB taxonomy): Bacteria > Bacillota_I > Bacilli_A > RF39 > UBA660 > SIG200. The sequence continues at coordinate 24,341 of CANPYA010000001.1, forward strand.
ATATGAATTTATCTTTTATCTGGGGAGTTTTTACTAAAGTTATTGATATTAGCATAGTTTGGTTAGCATTCTACTATATTTTAAAAAATGTTAAAAATAATATTAAAATGGTTTTAATTGTTAAAGGTGTTGTAATTATTTTACTTATTAAAATTCTAAGTGATTTATTAAATCTTTACACCGTTGGAGTTTTACTAGAATATGTTGTTGCATGGGGACCTTTAGCCATTATTGTTATATTTCAACCCGAAATTCGGAGTGTTTTGGAATCAATTGGTAGAACCCAACTTTTAGGGCGTCATAAAATTTTAACTGTTGATGAAAGAGAAAAAGTAGTATTTGAAATAATGAAGTCTATTGAATATTTTAAGAAAAATCGTATCGGTGCTTTAATTGTTATTGAAAGAGAAATATCTTTACAAGAATATATTGATAATTCCACAAAAGTATATGCCGATTTAACTGATGATTTACTTGAAACAATATTTTTTCCCAATTCACCAATGCATGATGGTGGGGTAATTATTCAAGGAGATCGAATTACTTGTGCGGGTTCGGTATTTAAAACAAGTATGAATCCGGGTATTTCAAAAAGACTTGGTACTCGTCATAGAGCAGCCTTAGGTATTGCTGAAGAAAGTGATGCGATTGCTTTAGTGGTATCTGAAGAAAATGGGCGTATTTCAATTGCTTGCAATAACGAATTAAATTATAATTTAACATTAGATGAATTTAGAATGAAATTAATTGATGAATTAAGTCCAAAGACAGAAGTATTCTTTGAGGCCGAAGAAAATGAAAGTGGTGAAGATAATGATTAAGTTTTTGAAAAAAATAGGTCGAATTATCTATGCTATTATTGATTCATTCTGTAAATTTATTGATAAGATAATTATTATGCCAATAAGTAGATTAGTTTATAACATTTCTAAATCACTTGGTGGTAATAATACTAGTTTCAATAAACTTTTAAATCATCCAAGATTCTTAATTATCATTTCTTTAGTATTTGCTATTATTTGTTTCTTACTTATCGATAATAAAGTTATTAGTTTAATTAGTAATGAAGCTGAAATTATTAAAGATGTTCCGGTAAAATTAGTTTATAATGATGAAGCCTTTGTCGTAGAAAATGTTCCGGAAACAGTTAACATTACGATTGCTGGTGGTAAATCATCCATTTATTTAGCTAAGCAACTTGGAGAATTTGAAGTTGAATTAAATTTATCGAAATATAAAGAAGCTGGTACTTACCGAGCATATTTTACATATTCGAAAAATATTGATTCTGTAGATTACATTCTAGACCCATCATATATTAATGTCGAAATTGAAGATAAAGTAAGTGAACTTAAAACGGTTACTTATGATTTAGTAGGTACTGATAATCTAGATAAAAAATTAAGTGTATCTAGTGTTACTCTTGATAGTAGTGAAGTTGTTGTTAAAGGTAGTCAAAAATCAATTGATAAAATCGCGACGGTTAAGGCTTTAGTATCTGTTGCTAATGATTATAAAGAAGCCGGAACTTATGAACTTAAAGATATTCCTTTAGTAGCTTATGATTACAATGGTGAAATTATAAAAAATGTTGTTATTGTAGATAAATCTTTAACTGGTACTTTAGTTTTAACTGATAATCATGTTACAGTGCCAATTTCGGTATTAACTACTGGTGATTTAATTAAAGGTAAAGCAATTGCTGATATTACCATAAATGATAAAGCTGATTATTCTGTCGATATTTATGGTGAAGAAGATGATATTAAAGATATTAAATCAGTTCCAGTATATATTAATGTAGATGGCAGAGGTGCCGAAGCCGTTAAAACTTATACGGTTGTAATTAGTAAACCAGTTGGAGTAAGAGAATTAAGTATTAAAAATGCTACAATAAAAGTTACCTTTGGTGATGAAGAACAAAAGACTGTTGATATTAGTAGTGTTGATGGTTTAAATGTTCCAGATGGTTATGATGCTAAAATTGCTAATAAAACCATTAGTGTTCAAGTTAAAGGTGTTAGATCTAATATTGATAAGATAACCGCAGCCAATATTAAACCATATGTTGATTTATCTGGTTTAGGTGAAGGTACTCATGAAGTAGAAATTAAAATTAATAATGATAACCCATTAGTTAATTATGTATTTACTAGTACCGCAACTGTTACAATTACAAAGAAATAAAAAATAAAATTTTAAGGCCATTTGGCCTTTTTTTGTTGACTTTCGGGGGGGGTAGTTTATACTAGAAACATAGGATAGAAGGTATGTCTTATGTTGAGAAAAAATAAAAATATACTAATATATTTAAGTATAGGAATAGTACTAATAGTTAGTATGTTTTTTGTGTTTAACAAAAAGGAAGAATATAAAGAATTACCGAGAGTAAAATTAAAAGATAGTATAAATACTAGTGGACTTGCTATAATGGTAGAAAGTGATTATAAAGCCGAAAAATATACCCAATGGGAAAATAAAGAATTTCCAACGGATGGCTATACCTTAAATAGAATTAAAAGTGGATGTGTCGATAAGAATGGTAATAATATAGATGCTTTAACTTATAATGAAAGTGATAAAACAATAAGTATAAAAACTAAACAAAGCGTTTATTGTTATCTTTATTATGATAGTTTATTTAAAGGACAAGGAACAGAACAAGAGCCATATGAAATAAATTATATTGAAGATTTGGTTAGACTTTCTAATTCAGTAAATAAAGACAAAAATAATTATAATAGTAAATATTTCATATTGAAAAGAAATTTAGATTTTAATGAAAATGACAGTTATATGAAATATAATGATACTGGTTTTGGTGATATTAATGGAGTAAATAATATTGAAGGAATAAAAGATGAACTAACTAATCAAGAAGGAAGTGGCTTTACATCAATTGGCAATTTAACTATTCATTTTCAAGGTAACATTGATGGTAACAATAAAAGATTAGATAATATTTATGAAGAAAATAAGAATGATTCAACTAGATATTTAGGTTTATTTGGAACAGTTGAAAATAGTAAAATAACAAATTTGACAATAAGTGGTAATTTAGATTCCTTAGTAGCAACAAGAATTGGTGGGTTAATCGGTTTTTCATATGGTACTACAACAATTGAAAGTTGTGTTAATGAAGTAAATGCTAATAGTGCATTTGGTACTAATAGTGTTGGGGGCTTAGTAGGAGATGGCGAAAATAATTTAACGATAAAAAATAGTGTCAATAAAGGTCAATTGTCTGGTGGAAATAATACGGGAGGATTAGTTGGTTATATTGGTAGTAGTGCATTATTAACAATAGAAGATAGTCATAACGAGGGATTAATAACCAATGAAGTTGGAAAAAGAGTTGGAGGATTATTAGGAAGAGATAATGCTGAAACATCTAAAACAATTATAAAGAATTCTTATAATGCTGGAGATATTACTAATTCAAATTTATATGAAGGTGGATTAGTTGGCTTTATTTATGGAACCATAGAAATAGAAAATAGTCATAATGAAGGAGTAATAAGTAATACTTTAGGAACAAATATAGGTGGTTTAATAGGTCGTGGTTATGATACTTCAAATATAACTATAAAGAATTCTTATAATAATAATGACATAGTTATTTCTCCTAATTCTGAAAATCGATTTTGGCTTGGTGGTTTAATAGCTATGGCGTTGGGAAAAATAAATATAAACAATTCATATAATACAGGAAATATTATAAATGAAAAAACGAAATATTTAACTAGGCATGTTTTAATCATAGGAGGTTTAATTGGAAATTTAGATTCTTATGATAATTCAATATCATATATTAACAATTCATATAATATTGGAAATATAACTAATGGCGATTTAATGGGTGGCTTAGTAGCATATAATCATAATAATCACACATTAATTATAGATAGGTCCTATAATACAGGAAATATTACAAGTAATTTAGATTATACAGAAATATCAAATGACACAGGAACTGTACTATCTGGTATAATAGGTATAAATCAATCATATTCTACGGGTATAATATTAAATAGTTATAATACAGGAATGCTAGATACTAGTAATTTAAAGCAAACAAATATTGATAATAATAATATAAGAAGAGCTGCTGGTATTACCACTGATAATAGAGGAGGAAATAGTTTAGTTATAAATTCTTATAATTTAGGAAAGGTAGAGAATCAAGGAATTTCAGCAGGCATTTATATTGGAGAATTAACTGGTGATTTTGGAGGATATTTAAAAGAATATAATATTTATAATGTTGGTAATATTACTGGAATCAGTAAATATGTTTTAAATTATGTAAATCATGATTATACTATTAATAATGCCTATTATTTAAATAATATTGATGGAAACATTATGGAAGAGACAACATCGATGTCCGAAGATGATATGAAAAATACAATATTTCTTAATACTTTAAATCAAAATGTAGATGAACTTAATAATGTAGGACTTGAAACAACTGATGAAAATTTAAAAGGTTATGAATTAAATAAATGGAAACAGGGTGATAATGGATATCCAACTTTGGATTATAATTTAGAAACTGAATAGTATTAATTTGCTATTCTTTTTTTAACCAAATGCATATTATATTAATAATTGCAATAGATTTTTAATAGAAAATTATTTTTTGACGCAAATTTGACAGAAATCACAAAATTTGCT
>CANPYA010000002.1 GCA_947587565.1 uncultured Bacilli bacterium
GGAGATGGAACAACTAGAAAATTATGTGCAGAAGTAATCGATAGAGCTGGAAATAGTAGTGGAGTAATATGTTCTAATGTTTATAATGTAGATGGATCTAAACCAAGTTGTGAAGTAGTAAGAGGAACTGGGACAACTAATGTGGGACTAAATGTAACTATAAAATGTAATGATGGACTAAGCGGTTGTCGATTACCAAGTCAAGCAGCAGTTGCATCAAAAAGTGGAGTAAAAACAGAAACATATACTCATACCTTTGAAGTAAAAGATTTGGCCGGAAATGTCGGAAGTTGTAGTATAGTAGTTAATAAAAAAGCTCAGCAACGATCAGCATCATGTAATTATGGTTATAGATGTAGTGCTGCTGGCTGTGAAAGTGGATATTGGGATAATCCAAGTACGTGTAAATGTACTAGTTCTTGTACTAATTGGAGGTGTCCAGCCAATTTATCTGGTTTACAAGATGGACATGAAGTAGATATGGGTTGTAGTTCATCACGTCCTTATTCAGGCTGCTATTCAACGGGAACAACTTGTTTAGAGCGTGAATATTGTAGTTATGTTTGTAATTACTATAAACGAAGCGCTAGTAATTGTGGTTGTGAATCATGGTATGGTTGGTCAGGCTGGAGTAATGTTAATAGTTGTTCAGCTAGTACAAGTAATACTTATAAAACTCAATGTCAAACATTGTATAGTTAAAAGCAAATAGATAAAAATATTTCTATTTGTTTTTTTAAACTATTTACAACTAAATTAGAAATATGCTATAATTACCAATCGTTGGGGTGAAAATATATGGAATATAATCAAAAACATATAAATGAATTAGTTAGATTAATTAATTGTGCTTTAGAAGAAAAAAGAGAAATCAATGATTCAATTAATTTTATTAACAAAGCTATTATTGTTTTTATATTTTGTTCTTTAGTATCTTTTGGAGTAACTATTAATCCAGGAACTTTTGAATATGGTATAGTTTTTGATTTAGCTAGTGCTTTTTCTATTTCTTGGGGCATTTATAATCATAAAAAATTAACTGATTTATATAATGAAAGTCATAGAATATTATGTAATTTAGTTAATGAAAAACATGAATATACTTTAGAATATCGTAAAATGTTAGAAGAAAAGCAAAGATTAGAACAAGAAAAAGAAGAACAAATTAGATTAAATAATATAAAATATAAATTAATTCAAAATGCTATTAATATTAAACCAGAATTAAGATTAGAATGGCTTATTTTATTATTAAGATTAGTTAATAATGAAGTATTATTTAATAATATCTTAACTTCTTTTAATAGAGTAAGTCAAAATGACTTTAATATATCCGATTTATATTTTAATTTAGATGGTAAAATGTATTCTTTAAGTACTTTATTAATAAGATATAGTTTAAATGGTAATAGTTATCAAGAATATTGTCAAAAAAATAATATAAATACCATTAATATAGATAATATTATCATAGATAAGAATAGAGAATATGCCAGTTATAATTTAGAATATATACAAAGAGAAAAAGAATTAGAATGGGTTAATTTAGTTGATGATTTAACTAAAAATAAACAAAATATCTTTTTAAATGTTTTAATAAATAATTTAAGAAAATGTCAAGAAGAAGATTTTACTAATATAAGTGATATGTATGTTTATTATAATAATCATGGCTATTCTATAATAGAATTATTAATTTATTTTAGTAATAAGAGTATTGAGTTAGTAAATTATCAAAATAATAAAAAATTAAGTAGGAAAAAAGCCTAATTCCTACTTAATTTTTATGGGCTTAGTATTATATTCCATTTCCATATTATTTTCATTTGTTATTAAATCATAAACATAAGCACTTTTTAATTCATAAGTATATATTAAAGAATTTTTAATGGGCACTAAAGGAATATTAATTTCCTTTTTTATTTTATTTAAATATTTTTGACCTAAAGTATTAAATCCTAAAACTTTTATATAATCTAATTTTAAATTTTTAACATCTTCTTTAGTTATCCCAATTAAAATATGGATCATCATTCTTCTTAAACGATTATAGGTATATCTTTTAGTTTTAATTTTATCAAGTAATTCATCAGTATTATTTACTTTATTAATTACTTTTTTAAGACGATTATCAATACCTTCATCAACATCTAAATAAATACTTAAATCATGTTCTGTTATAATTTTATATTTTAAAATCGTAAAATAATTATTTAAAGAAATATTTTTAATATATTGTAAAGAATTATCGGGTACATATTTATTAATATCTATATTATTAGCTAATTTTTCTCTTATATTAGTAGCACTTATAACTTTTGCATTAGATAAAGTATCTAAATAATTATTAGTTCTTTTAATACATATTGGCTTTATTTGATAATTATTTAAAATAATACTTTTAATATAAGATATACCAAGTAAATCATTAGAATTAAATTTAAAATCAATATTTAAAGCTTTAGCTAAAGCGGTCGGGTAGTTTACGCCTTGATCTAATAATTCTTTAACCTCTTTATTATATTCACTAGCATTTTTAATAGTATACTCACTAATAGTAGTTAATTTTTCTATATTATTTGATTCACTACCAAAGATAACATATTCACATTTAAATTTTTCTAACATCGTAATAGCAGTACTTGCAAAAACATCAGCACTTTGGGTGCCAAAAACAAAGGGTAGTTCTAATACAATATCAATCCCATAATTTAAAGCGAGTAATGTTTTATCTTTTTTACTAATTACAGAAATATCCCCACGTTCTAAAAAATAACCATTTAAAACTAAAACAATTAAATGGTTAGGAAATAGTTCTTTAGCTTTTTTTAAATGATATAAGTGTCCATTATGAAAAGGATTATATTCACAAATAATACCAACCGCTGGCATATTATATTCTTTCTACATTACTAAAATTCATTTTAGCAATTTCTTGTAATTTATCTAAGCCATATTCATCTTTTATTTCTTGAGCCACTTTATCTACATCTTTACCGGCACCTTTAGGAAGTGGTATATGCACGCTATCAGATAATTCATCCATTTTTCTTAAAAAAGTATAACGACTTATTATAGATGCACAAGCCACACTTAAAACTTTATCTTCCGCTTTAGTCATAAAAGTAATATGTTCAACTTTATTAGGGACATCTTGTAAATATTTATAATAATTATCAGGAGAACAAAATTCATCAACAACAATTTTAGCATAACTATAATTTTTACTTTTTATTTCATATAAAGCTTTATTATGTAAGATAGCCTTTAATTTATTCATATTATTACTTTTACTATAATGTTCATTATAAGTTTTATTATCTAAAATAGTGGTAACATAAGGAATTTTTTTCATAATTTCGGGTGCAATTTTTAAGATTTTTTCATCAGTTATTTTTTTAGAATCTCTGACACCTAAACTTTTTAAAAAATCAAAATCTTTTGTACTTACAAAGGTAGCGGTTACAACAATGGGACCAAAGAAATCGCCAGTCCCAACTTCATCTGAACCAATAGTCGAATATTCCATTAAAGTTGGATCTTTTTCTTTTTCTTTTGTTTCCGTGCCATCATAATTAATGACTCTTTTATTTAATTTTTTTTCTAAATCAATCCAAATGTTGGCATCAATATCGGCACTAGTTCCTTGAAACATAATCTTACCACTTTCATATAAAGTTACCGTAGTATCTTCTTCTTGCGCTTGAAATACCGCATAAGGTGGTGTTTTTTCTTTCCGCATATCTTTATAATAATCGATAATTTTATTTTTTAAATTATCCGAAACTTTAAATACAATCGTCATTTTTTGCACCTCTTAAAAATATTTTATCATATTATGCTTTATTTTTCACGAGAAATAGTATATAATTTAAAATAAGGAGATGATAAAAAGATGAATACAGTAATTGATGTATTCTTAGTAGTGTTATTACTAGTAGGCGTATATGCCGGAATGAGAAAGGGCTTAATAAAATCTTTAGTTAGTTTAATTGGTTTGATTGCAATTGTAATCGTTAGTTTTTCTATAAAAACGCCAATAGCTAATTTTTTAATCGATAAATTGCCATTTTTCAACTTTGCAGGAATGGAGGGATTAACAGCATTAAATGTTTTAGTATACAATGTAATTGCGTTTGTTTTAGTTTTTGTTGTATTGTATACAGTATTAAATGTTATTATATCTGTAACTGGATTTATTGATACTTTATTAAAGTTTACCGTTATTTGGGTAATTCCTTCTAAAATTGGGGGAGCAATCATAGGATTTTTAGAAACTTGGATTTTCTTATATTTACTTTGCTTTGTTCTTACATCATTTAATGTAACTGCCCCTTGGATGCTTGATAGTAAAGTAGGAGACTTTGTTTTAACGCATACACCACTTATTGGTAAAGCTTTAGGTAATGTTACAAATTCCGCAAAAGAAATTTATGCTTTAGTTGAAGAAGTAAAAGATGATGAAAATAAGAGTACAGAATCATTAAATCAAGATATTTTACTACTAGAATACAAATATGGATTAATAACACTTGATAAAATTGAAGAGTTAATTGATACTGGGAAAATTGAATTTAGTTACGAATTTGAAATTGGAGAAATAAAGAAATGATTAAACATCTAGAAAAAGAAAAGGATTTTGATACATTAACGGAAAAAGGTATCTTACTAGTGGATTTTTATACCGAATGGTGTGGACCTTGTAAAATGTTAGGTAGCATTTTAGAAGAAATTGATTATATGGATATTTTAAAAGTTGATGCCGACAAATTTAACGATTTAGCCATGAAATTTGGCATTATGAGTGTACCTACTTTATTATTTTATAAAGATGGAATAGTAATGCAAAAAGAAATTGGTTATAGGACACCAGAAGAAATTAGAGAAATATATAAAAAATTAAGTGAAGATAATTAATAAAGTATAACCAAATAAAAAAGTTATACTTTTTTTATAACTTCCTTAGCGCTATTTAAATAACTTCTAGTAAGAAGACCGGCACCTAATTTAATTCCCCCAAAATATCTTACCACAACAATTAAAACATTATTTAAATCATTTTGCATAATAATATTATATATTGGTGTCCCGGCAGTATTACTTGGTTCTTTATCATCACTTTTTTTAATTAAATTATCAATTTTATAAGCATAAGGTAAGTGTCTGGCTTTCTTATGTTCTTTTTTTAAATTGTCTAAAATATTATCTATTTCTTCTTTATTAAAAACTTCATAGTAGTAAGCGATAAATTTAGATTTTTTAATTTCCAGAGTATAAGTATTAATAAGTTGCATTTCATCACCCATACATTTATTTTATCATAACTACCTATTTATGTGATATACTAATAAGTGAAAAAAGGCAGTGGTTTTATGTTAAATGAGAAATTAAAATTAGTTCCTCACTTACCAGGTAGTTATCAAATGCGAGATAAAGATGGGATTATTATTTATGTTGGTAAAGCCAAAGATTTATATAAAAGAGTAAATAGTTATTTTAAAGGAACAGTTACGGGTAAAACGAGAAAGATGGTTTCGGAAGTTGTCGATTTTACTTATATTGTAACGGGTAGTGAAACCGAAGCGTTTATAACGGAGATTAATTTAATTAAAGAACATAATCCGAAATATAATATTTTACTAAAAGATGATAAAAGTTATCCATATATTGAATATATTAGTAAACCATATCCCAAATTAAAAGTATCAAGATACTTAAATATTAAAAGAAGAGATAAGAAATTAATATTTGGGCCATACCCGAATGCTTATGCCGCAAGAAGAATTGTTAAATTAATAAATCGTTTGTATCCGTTAAAAAAATGTGAAGGAATGCCTAAACAAGTATGTTTATATTATCATATTGGGGAGTGTCTAGGTTATTGTTCTAAAGATATCGATAAAGATAAATTAAAACAAATGGAGCAGGAAATATTATCTTTTTTAAGAGGTAATGATAAGATTTTAAAAGATAAAATAATGGAAAAGATTAGAAGTTATTCCGAAAGTTTAAATTATGAAATGGCTAAAGAATTAACGGAAGAATTAAATTATATAAATATTATTTTAGATAAGCAAAAAGTGGAATTACACGATTTTGTTAATCGAGATATTATTGGTTACTATATTGATAAAGGGCATATTGCGATTAATTTACTGTTTATCAGAAATAATAAGTTAATTGGTAGTCATAATGAACTATTGACAATTAAAATAGATCCGATTGAAGAATTAGAATTTTATATTATGAATTTTTATACTAGGCATGAAATACCCAAAGAAATATTAATACCCAAAGATTTTAATAAAGAGATATTAAGTGATTTAATTAGTACCAGTTTAGTTATTCCGGAAAAAGGAATTAAGAAAAAACTTTTAGATATGGCGAGTAAAAATGCGGAGATTTATTTAAATCAAGAAATAGTTCGGGCCGAAAAAGAAGAAATGCGAACAACGAATGCTAATGAAGATTTAAGAATTTTACTTAACTTAGATAATTTAAGAAGAATTGATGCTTTTGATAACTCGAATCTTTTTGGTTCTTATTCGGTAAGTGGCATGGTTGTTTTTAAAGAAGGAAAACCTTATAAAAAAGATTATCGAAAATATAAAGTCAGTGTGGATAAAAATGATGATTATAATACAATGAAAGAAGTCATTTATAGGAGGTATTTTAGAGCGTTACTTGAACAAAGTGAAATGCCAGATTTAATTATTGTGGATGGGGGTATTAATCAAATTAATGCTTGCCTAGATACTTTGCATTCCCTAAAGTTACATATTAAAGTTGTTGGTTTAAAGAAAAATGATAAACACAGAACTAACGAACTAATTGATGGGGATACTTATAGTATTATTCCGATAGATAAAGATAGCAATATATTCCATTATTTAACAAGAATACAGGATGAAGTACATAGATTTACTATAAATTATCATAAAACTTTAAGAAGCAAGGGTAGTATTAGTAGTGTTTTAGAAAATACTCCAGGCATAGGTAATGTCAGAAAGAAAGAATTAATTAAAAAATATGGTAATATTAATAATATTAAGAATGCTTCAATAGAGGAATTAAGTAAAATTATTCCGGAAAATGTGGCGAAAGATTTAAAAGATTATTTAATTAGTTGGGATAAAGCTAAGAATGAAAAAAAAGTCTAGATTTTGTCAAATTTAAACTTTTTTTCATTTGGGGGTTGCTTATTAAACAAAATAATTTTATAATTTTAATGGGATAATAAGTGAGGTAGATAATTTTGAAAAAATTAAATTTATTGGTGGTATTTATTTTTGCATTATTTGTCTTTTTACCAAATGCTTTTGCTACTAGGATAAGTTGGGCTAATGACTTTAAATGTGCAAAAGATGTAACTCTTGATGATGGAACAGTATCTAGGACTTGCCAAGTAGGTTTTACGGTTTCTGGGGGAGTGGATGATAATAATATAGCTATTTTAAAATTAACTATGGCTAATTTTTATGTTCATTCAATTACTCCGAAAGATGGTTGGGCAATAAGTGAAATAGATAAAGATAAAACTTATACTTTAGAATATAATAAGCCTAATTTTGAATCTAATACTTATGTAATAGCAGAGATAGTTTTCTATAAAATAAATCCTACTTTAACTGATCCAAAGGATTGTTATATTCAGTATGATTTTGAATTTAATAAAATAGATCGTACTTGTACTTATGATGCAAAAACGAAAACTTATTATGGTTTAAATGAACTTCCAACAACGGAATTACAATATCAAAAAGATTGCGAAGAGAATGTTTGTAAAATGTTATCTGATGGCACATATTATGGAAAAGATGGTAAAACTACCGATAAAGAAACCTTTAATAGAGATTGTTTAGATTTAGTTTGTGTTATGGAAGTAAAAACTTGTGATGGGGAAGATGATTGTACTATTCATGCTTCTTATGGTTATGTATTAAAAGAGGGTGAAAGTGTTTCAAAATATTATAATAATAAAGGTAGTGAAGTATCAAAAGAAGATTTTGACTATGAATGTGGTAAACACTATTGTGAAAAATTAAATGTACCAAATAGAACTTGTGAAGTAGGAAGCCCCAATTGTTATGATGGTGGTAAAACAGTCTATTATGATAAATCAGGTCGTGAAACTTCCTTAGAAAAATATACGTTAGAATGTTTTGAATATCAATGTAAAGTAGTTTATAATACTTATTTTGGTAAAAATGGTTTACAAGTTTCGAAGTTAAATTATCAAAAGGAATGTGAAACTCATATATGTGAAAAATTAAGTGATGGTACGCTTTTTGGTAAAAATGGAACAATTGTAGATAATGTTACTTATCGTAAAGAATGTGAAAAAATTGTTTGTGAAAGACTTAGTGATGGTACGTATTATGGCAAAGAAGGTACTGAAGTAAATGCTGAACAATATCTTCGTGAATGTGGCAAAGTTTTTTGTGAAAAATTTAGTGATGGTACATATTATGGTAAAAATGGAACAACAGTAGATGAACTTACTTATCAAAAAGAATGTGAAAAAATTGTTTGTGAAAAACTTGGTGATGGCACATATTATGATAAAAATGGAAAAATGGTAGATGAACTTATTTATCAAAAAGAATGTGGTAAATTTACTTGTACAAAGTTAAGTAATGGAACATATTATGGTAAGGATGGTAATATAGTAAATGAACTTACTTATAATATTGATTGTTTACCTCATAAATGTGAAAAAGTAGGAGATCAATATTTTAATGATAAAGGAGATAAAGTCAGTGAAGAAGAATACAATAAATATTGTGGACCTTTATCTGAATCTCCACAAACAGGTATGAAAATTTCTTTAGTAGTTTTGACTATTATGGCAATTCTTATGACAACCAGTTTCATTATAATTAAGAAAAAAGATAAATTTGTTAAAAAGCTCTCTTAATTGAGAGTTTTTAATTGGCATTGAAAACATATTATGTTAAAATAATTATAGACATGCCAAAATAGTATAATGGTAGAACAAGGCACTCGTAATGCTTAGATGTGAGTCCGATTCTCACTTTTGGCACCAGAAGGTATTAAACTCGGTTTTTCGAGTAAATAATAAAACGACTTTTTGACAAGTCGTTTTATGTTATTATGTATTTGTCAAGAAAACTTGAATAAAACAAAAATAAGAATACTTAATAGTCCAATGTTTAGTACTTAAATCTCTAAAAATTAAATTAAATGCTTTTTCTAATATTTTTGATACAAGTTTATAATAAAAAATATAGCATGTTTCTAAAATTATTGTTATACTTATATTAGAAAGAAGAATGCTTATGAAATTTTTGAAAAAATTTATGAAAGGTTTAAGTTTAGGAATATTAATCATAATTTTATTTGTAAGTACTTTAGCCATTTTAATATTAACCCCAGTTAGAAATACCATTAAAAAGAATAGTATTAAAGATATGATTACAAATATTGAAATTGAAAAATTAATTTTAAATAATCCTAAAGTTGAAGAACAATTAGAGGAAGCTTTAGCGCCAATTTATGATGAAGCTGAAAAATATGGAATTCCAAAAGATGCGATTGTTAAAATAGTGGATTCTAAAGAAGTTAAAGGCTTTGTTGGTGATATCACTGGTAACATTATGAATTATGTTGTAACGGGTGAAAATTCTAAATTAATAGATCCTTCGACTGTTAGTAATCTTATAAGTGATACAATTGATGATATTAATGAGAGTGGTTACTATGAAATAAGTAAAGAAGATAAAGATAATATTTTAAAAGTAGTGGATACGGAAATGGCAAAATATGAAGATTATATTCCTGATACTTCTGTTTTAGATCAAAATTTACCAACTAGTACAAAAGATTCTATGAATGTTTTAAGATTTGTTTTAAGTAATGAATTAATAACTTATTTATTTGTAGCAATGCTAGTTTCTTTTATAGGAATTGTTTTAATTAAATGGAAAAAAGCTAAATGGATTAAATGGAATGGTATTACTATCCTTTCTGCCGGGTCTTTTATGAGTATTGTGTCTGTTATCTTATTAATTGTGAATAATTTAGTCATTAAGGATAAAATAATTTATGTCTATGAATTATTAAATAAACCATTTAAATCTAGTTTAATCTTATCTTTAAGTTTAGTTATCTTAATGGTTATTGCTCTAGTAAGTTATACAATAGTAATAAAAAAACAAAATAAAAAAAGTGCAAATTAATTTAAATTTTTAGCCCCTTTAAATGGGGTTTTATGAATGTTGGGGGATATTTATGGATGAAGTAATTACTAAATTAAATAATATATATAGTGATTTATTAGAATTTTTAAATAATATATCTTTTTATATGACAGATTTTAACTTAGTTAAAGAAGAATATGCTAAGGTAATAATAAGTCTTAATAAATTAAATCAAGAATTAAAATTAGCACATCCTTTAGAATATTATTATGTATTTTTATATTTACTTAAAAATGGTTATTTATCTTATGATCATTATTTTACTAAGACAATGGATAAATCTTATTTGTATGATATTAGTTATCATTATGAATTGGATGTTATAAATGGCTATGCTAATTGTAGACATATTGCTACAATGTTTAATGATGTTTTAAATAATAGTAAATTTTTAAGTGGTCTTTTATTAGTTAATGCGAGTAATCTTTTATATAATCGATATTATTTATTTAAAAAGTTAGAAATGCGAGTAGAAGAATTAAGTAAAGCAAATGAAGAAGAAAAAGATGAAATAATTAAAAAGATTAAGGCTTTAAAAATTAGAATAGCTGAGAATAAACAAGATATTTTATTAAAAGGTGATGATGATATAGATATTAGAAGGATGTTTTATAATCATGTCATTAATATCGTTAATTATCAAAATAAAACTTATTTTTTGGATGCCACGATTGGCCATACTTATACTTATAATGGTAAAAGTTTAGAATGCTTTTATGATAAGGAAGTACCTTTTATCTTTGATGTTTCAGAATATAGTAAGATACGTGGTAATAAAGAGCAAGATACTTTAAAAAAGTGGGTAACTCTTGGGATTAGAGATAATTCAAAAGATATCGAAATTCAAAATAAAACCAATGAAATTATTCAAGATAATCAAAGTTTACTTAAAGATTTTTATGATGCAAATAGTAAACATTATGAAGTAATTGTGGGAAAACTCCAAAGATATAAAAAGTAATCTCTATATCTTTAAAAGTTTTTATGTTAAAATTAATTTGTGATTAGTATGAAAAGTAGTTTAAAAAAATATGGGGTCTTTTTAAAATATTTTAGTGTCTCTATACTTAGTTTTGTAATTGATATTACTCTCTTTACATCATTCAATACTTTCTTTAAAATAGATGAATTTATATCAACTATTATGGCTAGAGTTATTTCATCACCCATTAATTTTCTTTTAAATAAACAAAAAGTCTTTAAAAGTGATACGAAAATTAAACCCGCTTTAGTTAAATATTTTACTTTAGTTGTCATTCAAATGTTTATCTCCGGCGTTTTAGTTGATGGTATTTGTGAGTATGTCACATTTAATGCCGTCTTTATTAAAGTACCTGTCGAAATATGCTTATTTATAATTAATTATTTAATTCAAAAATATTTGATATTTAAGAAGCAAAATTCATAAAAAATTCATTGTTTTAACATATAATTAATTGTATAATTATAAGTAGTCTATAGTTGGAGGCAATTATGAATAAATATTTATGGGAGCATTATTATAAAACAGAAGATTTAGAAGTTAATATTCCGGATTTATCTTTGTATGCTTATATGCATGAATTAACGAAAAAGTATCAAAATAAACCTGTTTTAAATTATTTTGGGCGAAAGATTACTTATCAAGTAATGGAAGAGTATATTGAAAAGTGTGCGAAAAGTTTAAAATATTTTGGAATTAAAACGGGTGATGTCGTAACAATTTGTATGCCAAATACACCCGAGGCCGTAATAACTTTTTTTGCTGTTAATAAAATTGGCGCAGTTGCGAATATGGTACATCCATTATCGGCCGAAGAAGAAATTAAAGATTATTTAGTTAATACGAAAAGTATATTCTTAATTGCACTAAATAGTTGTTATAGTAAAATTAAAAATATTATTGAAGAAACTAAAGTTAAAAAGGTGGTTATTGCAAGTCCTTCAGATTCGATGCCGATATTTTTAAATACCATGTATAATGCCACTTTAGGTAGAAAAGAAGAAAAGCCAAAATATGATAATTTATATATCTTCTGGAAAGAATTTTTAAGTTATAGTGCGTACTTTGAAGAAGAAACTTATTATGAAGGACATAAAGATGATACCGCAGTTATTTTACATAGTGGTGGGACAACGGGTATACCTAAAAGTATTGTTTTAGCAAATCGCTCGATTATCGGAGTTAATGAACAAGCCAAAGTTTTCTTTGATATGGTTACTGTTGGGGAATCCATTTTAAATGTTTTACCAATATTTCATTGTTTTGGTTTAGTAGTGGGTTTATTTATTCCCATTTGTAAGGGTGCTGTGACCGTTTTAATTCCGCAATTTGATGCCAAAAAATTTGATAAATTACTCGTTAAATATAAACCAAACTATTTAATTGGAGTACCAACTTTATTTGAAGCCATGCTTAAAAATAAAAATATTAATAAATTAGATTTATCTTATTTAAAATGTTTAATTTCTGGCGGAGATTCTTTAACTCCTCAAAAAAATGCCGAGATTAATGAATTTTTGAGTAGCCATAATAGTAGAGGTAAAATTATTCAAGGTTATGGCATGACTGAAACCACGGGACCCGTAACTTTTGGCACTAAGGGTAGTGATAAATTAGGTAGTATTGGGATTCCGCTTCCTGGTAATGTCGTAAAAATTATTGATCCCGAAACCAAAAAGGAAGTCGCGCCAAATGAAATTGGCGAAATTTGTGTCCATAGTTTTGTCGTAATGGAAGGATACTTAAATAATAAGAAAGCGACGGAAGAAGTATTAGAAAAACATAGTGATGGTTTAACATATATTCATACAGGTGATTTAGGTTATATGGATGAAGATGGAGTTATTTTCTATGTTCAAAGAATGAAAAGAATAATTATATCTTCTGGTTATAATATATATCCCCAACATATTGAAAATGTCTTAAAAGATAGTGGCCTTATTAAAGAAGTTTGTGTAATTGGTGTACCACATCCTTATAAAAAGGAAATTGCTAAAGCTTTTATTGTTTTAAATAATGATGTCGAAGAAAGTTATACTACGAAGAAAATGATTATGGATTATGCGAAGAAGAATTTAGCTCATTATATGTTACCAAGAGAATATATTTATCGGAGTGAACTACCTAAAACAAAGTTAAATAAAATTGATTATCGGGCTTTAGAAGATGAATTTAAAAAGCAAAATTAATAATGAAAGGATAAATAAAATTTTTTAATTAAAAATAAACTATTTATCTTTCTTTTTTTATCTATCTATGATAATATTTTTTATAGATAAATGTAAGGGTGTGTAGTAAATGAAAGTAGTAAAATTTTTAGGGAAAATGTTTAGTTTTGTGGGAGTTTTTCTTCTTGTAATGTTAGTTAGTGTTTATGCAGCAGGGTTAGTTATTTGTTATGGTCCAAGTGTGCATGCACGAAATTTATTTGTCACGACATTTTTGGAAACTGGCCAAATGAAATTTATGGTTGGTCTTTTTATGAATGATAAAAAAGTCCAAGAAATAGTCGATTCTAATAGTATGGCTTCATTTGATGAAGAAGTTGATAATAGTTTAATCAATATGAATAGTGAAATAGATAAAAATGGGATTGAACTAAAAGAAATATCTGGTAGTACTTATATGGCTAAATTATTAATTGTCAATGATCCAGCAAGAGTTAAAATAGCTTCCATTTATGATGGTAGTTGGAAAGAGTATGGGGTTACTTTAGATAAGTTAGTTAAAGATGCTGATGCTTTTGCGGGCATTAATGGTGGTCTTTATTATTCTGATAGCAATAAAGGTGGTCGCCCTTTAGGTTTTGTCGTTAAAGAAGGTAAAATTGAATATAATAATCCCGGTGGTTTAAAAGGATTACATTTAATTGGTTTTAATGAAGATAATTTACTTAAAATAATTGATTTAAGTGGTAAGAATGCAAGTGAAGTAGAAAAAGTAATTAAAGATGAACATATAAGAGATGCGATTGCTTTCCAAGAAGAAGCGAGTGATGCGAATAATCACTTTGTTAAATTAATTATAAATGGGGAACCAAGAGAATTTAATGGTTCAGGAAGTGGGGCAAATCCTAGAACCGCGATTGGCCAAAGAAGTGATGGGGCTGTCTTACTATTAGTTACTGATGGAAGAGCCAGAAATAGTCATTTGGGAGCAACTGCGGCTGATTTAATTGAGATAATGCAAGAGTATGGTGCGGTAAATGCGGCGAATATTGATGGGGGATCATCATCTAGTATGTATTATGATGATCATTATGAAATGTCTTCTGTTACGTTTTATTATGCCAATTCTTCTTGGCGTTTGCCAACGGGCTTTGTAGTAGAAAAGAGGTAAATATTATGCGGGTATTTAAGAAGTTTAAAAGAAAAAGTTTATATCATAAATCATTAGTAATATTTACAGCTTTATCTATTTTACTGGGTTTAGTTATGGTTTCTTATGTTTATAAAACAGCGGTTATCTATGAGCGAAATTTAGTTGATAATTATATTACTTACTTAGCCAGTAGTGGGAAACTATCTGAAAGTGTTAGTGATAGTTCATTTAAAGTAAGCTCTTATGAAAAAAAGAATGCTAAAATAACAGATGGGGTTAAAAAATTATATAAAAGTGATAATATTAAAATAAAGAAAAATAATAAAGAAAGTCAAAATGATTTATTTGTTTATGATTTATATAATGGAGATAAATTAATTAGTACAGTATCTTTAAAAAAGAGTAAAACTTATACCAGAATGGCTCTTTTAACCATTGATGAATGGGAAGTAGTCGATACAAAAACTTATTTTGATGAAGGTTTATTTGCTTATGAAATAACGATTCCAGAAAATTATGAATTAAAGATTAATGATACGAAAGCCAAAGATGAAGATATCACTGATAAAGGTGATGTTAAAGGTTTAGAAGAATTAACAAAATATGTAAAAATTAATCCGAGTGTAACTTATAAAATTAATAATTTAGTTTATGAACCAGAGATTAAAATATTAGATGAAAATAAAAAAGAAGTTAAATATACAGTTAATGATAATAAAATAGTGGTTAATAAAGAATTTAAAAAGATTAGTAATTATGATGATTTAAAGGGTGACTTAAAAGATAATTTTGATGTTTTAGATTTTGCTAAAGATTGGAGTTTATATTTATCTAAAGATTTAAGTGGTACTAATTATGGTTTTTATAATTTAAGTGCAAATTTAATTAAAGATTCTAAAAAATATGAATTTGCATATAACTGGAGTCATAATGTCGATATTACTTTTACATCAAGACATACCCTTAAAAATCCCCCATTTAGTAATGAAAAAGTTAGTGATTGTATCGTTTACAATGAAAATGCTTTTAGTTGTCATATATATTTAGAAAAGAATATGGTGGTAAGTGGTAATACTTTAACGGATACTTTAGATGATCGCTTCTATTTTATTTATTATGATGGTGGCTATAAGTTTGTCGATAGTATTGCTAAGGATGGTTTATTAGAAAGTCAAAAATAATTATGCAAGTAGTAAAATGGGTAGGTAAAATACTTAGTTTTGTTGTGATTTTATTAGTATTATTACTTCTTACTTTATATTTAATGGGGGTTATATTTTGTTATGGCCCAAGTATCCATGCCAGAAATTTATTTGTGACAACTTTTTTAGAAACTGGTCAAATGAAATTTGTGGTGCATCTTTTAATGAGTGATGAAAAGATAGAAGAAATAATTAATGCCAATAGTATGGAATCATTAGATACGGAAGTAGACCATACTTTAATAAATCTTGATAATGTAAAAAGCGATGAGGTAGAATTAATTAATGTTTCCGGCAGTAATTATGCCGGTAAGTTACTTGTTATTAAAGATCCATCTAGAGTAAAAGTAGCATCCATTTATGATGGTAAATGGCCAAGTAAAGGGGTAACTTTAGATAAAATAGTGACTAAAGAAGATGCTTTAGCAGGTATTAATGGGGGACTTTATCAGTCGGTTGGTAACCAAGGTGGTAAACCATTAGGAGTTGTTGTTCAAGATAGTAAGATTACTTTTAATAAACCAAATAATATTGCAGGTCTTTATTTAATTGGTTTTAATACGGATAATATATTAAGAATTATTAATATTACGGGAAAAAGTTCTAGTGATGTTGAAAAATTAGTTCAAGATGAACATATAAGAGATGCCATTTCTTTTCAAGATGCGAGAACTCCTAATCTAACTTTATTTGTTAAATTAATTATTAATGGGGAAAAGAGAAAATTAAGTGGATCCGGAAGTGGGGCCAATCCCAGAACGGCAATAGGGCAACGAAGTGATGGTTCAGTCTTATTGTTAGTTACTGATGGTCGGGGTAAAAATGGCCATTTGGGAGCCACTGCTGCCGATTTAATTGCCATCATGGAAGAATATGGGGCTGTAAATGCCGCGAATATCGATGGTGGTTCATCTTCTTGTATGTATTATAATGACCATTATGAAATGACTTCAGTTACTTTAGTCCATTCCAATAACTCTTGGCGTTTACCCACTAGTTTCATTGTAGAAAAGAGATAATTATGGCGAAGTTAAGTAGATATACAAAAATATTAATAATATATGTGGCAGTAATTGTCTTAATCTGTGCCATCTTTCTAGGTTACGTCTATCATACAACAGTTATATATGAAAAAATGCTACCCGAAAATTATATTAGGGAATTAATTCAAAATAATAAATTAAAGATAGATAACTCTAAAGTTAAAAATTATATTAACGAAAAGCATAATCTTAATATTGAAGAAACTCTTAATAATATTTTAAAAGAATCCGAATTAAATAAAATAAATGATAATACTTATGAATTAGTAAATAACTCAAAAGTTTTAGGGACCATTACTTTAAAAAGTATTAAAAAATCTCGAAAATTATTTATTTTAACCATTGATGAATGGGAAGTAAAAGATTTTAATTATGATTTAGATAATTTTTATAACACTTATAAAATAAGTGTACCGGAAAATTATTCCGTTAAAGTTAATAATAAAGAATTAAATGCAGATTTAATAATTAGTGAAGATGATATCTTTGACTTAGGTAAATTAAAAAGTTATGTCATTATTCCCAAACAAAGAGTTTATAAAATAGCGAATTTACTAAGTAAACCAGATATCGAAATAACTGATGAAAGCAATAAAAAAGTTAATTTTAGTATTAATAATAATGAAGTTATAGTTAATAAAGAATATCCGACTTTTAAAACTTATGAAGATGCGAAATCAAAAATAAAAGAAGATTTAGACATATTAAGTCTAGCTAAAAATTGGAGTTTATTTCTAACCAATGATTTAGGGGGAGATAGTCATGGTTTTTATAAACTAAGTCCTTATTTAGTCAGTGGTACTGATTTATATAATTTGGCTTTAAGATGGAGTAGAAGTATCGATATTGAATGGATTAGTACGCATAAATTAAAAGATCCGGTATTTACTAACGAAAAAGTTGAAAATTGTGTTTTTTATACCGATAAGGCCTTTAGTTGTGAAGTTTATTTAGAAAAAAATATGACTATTTCGAAGCAAGACAAGGTTGACATTATGCACGATCGGTTGTATTTTATATATTATAAGAATAGTTATAAATTAATTGATTTGAAGTCAGTTGTAGAAAGTGAGTAATATATGGATAATATATTTGTAGTTATACCTACTTTAGACCCAGAACAAGATATTATGGAAGAATTTATTGATAAGTTAAAAGAAGAATTTAATAATATTTTAGTTATTAATGATGGATCTAAAAGTATATATGATGATTTCTTTAAAAAATTAGAAAAAAAAGGTGTTAAAGTAATTAGACATTGTAAGAATTTTGGAAAAGGTCGAGCTTTAAAAAGTGCTTTTAACTATTTATTAAATGAATACCCGGATGTGGAAGGTTGTGTAACGGCCGATTCTGATGGGCAACATACCGTTAAAGATATCAAGAAATGTGCGAAAGCCTTACTTAAAAATCCGGAACATTTAATTTTAGGAGTTCGTAATTTTGATTATGATTATGTGCCAGAGAAAAGTAAATTTGGTAATAAAATAACCAGAAATATTTTTAAAATATTTATTGGGTTAGATATTTCGGATACGCAAACGGGTTTACGAGGGATAAGCAGAGAATTAATGCTTAAATATAGTGATTTAGCAGGTGAAAGATACGAATATGAAACCAATATGCTTATTACTTGTCAAACCGATAATATTAAAATAGATGAAGTAGATATTGAAACGATTTATTTAAATAGTAATGTTAATAGTCATTTTAATCCTTTAAAAGATTCGATTTTAATCTATCGTCTTTTTGCTAAATATTTTATGGCTTCATTTTCCTCATTCTTATTAGATATTTTCTTATTTAGTTTTCTTTTAGGAATGCTTAATATTAGTACGAAAATTTTAGCAGCCACCATCTTAGCGCGTATCGTTTCATCAATTTATAATTATATTATTAATTCTAATTTAGTATTTAAAGATATGAGTATTAAATCATTAGTAAGATATTATTTATTAGTTATTATAATTATGTTTATCTCAGGTTGTTTTGTTACCTATTTACATACATTACTCTCAATATCAGTTATTTCTATTAAAATAATAGTTGATACCATTATTTGGGTTATTAATTTAGTTGTACAAAGAGAATTTGTTTTTAAAGGAGGAAAAAATAATGAAGAGAAATTATCGTAAATGGTGGGTTTTAGGTTTAAGTTTATTATTTATTGTTTTAACAGTATTAGTTTATTTAGATAAAGTAACTAATTTTGATACGATGTGTTATAACTTTGTGGCTTATAAAGTAAGTGAAGATAATATTTTAACAAGTATTTATAAAATATTTACCTTTTTAGGTAGTACAACCTTTATTATCTTTTTAGCAGTCTTCTTTTTTGTCTTATTCTTAATTTTAAAGAAAAAGAATTATAGTTTTATAGTGGCATCTAGTATAATCATATCTACTATCGTTAATAATGTCATTAAAATAATTATAAGAAGAGCAAGACCAACTGTTTTAGCATTAGTTACCGAAACTAGTTATAGTTTTCCCAGTGGTCACACTATGGCATCAGTTACCATGTATGGTATTTTATGTTATTTAGTTTTAAGAAGTAATCTAGATAAAAAATTAAAAATAACTTTAAGTATTATTCTAGGAATTATTCCTTTCTTAGTTGGTTTCAGTCGCATTTATCTAGGAGCCCATTTTGCAACGGATATTATTGGGGGCTTCTTATTATCAACTATTTTACTTTTAATTATTACAAGTTATATTGATAAAAAGAAATTAATATAGTAAAATAATAAAAGAAAATATGGTGAAAAAATGAAAAAAATTATTTTGTTATTATTAATGTTATTTACTTTAGGAGGGTGTTCTTTTAAAAGTACATCTTTAGAAGATGCCACGATTTATACAACTGTGTATCCAGTGGAATACATTATGAATTATTTATATGGCACAGAAAGTAAGGTTTTAAGTATTTATCCTAGTGATGTTAATTTAAATAATTTTAAATTAACTGATAAACAAATTGAAGAATATGCTAGTAGTGATTTATTTGTTTATATGGGTAGTAGTGATGAATTAGAAATTGCTAAAACATTTATTAATGAAAATGATAAATTATTAATAATTGATGCGACATATGGCTTAACTATTGATGAAAATACCGACATTAGATCATTATGGCTTGCACCAAATAATTTCTTAATGTTAGCTAAAAATATTAAAAATTCTTTAAATGAATATTTAAATAATACTTTAAAAGAAGAAGAAGTAACTAAGAAGTATGATGAATTATATGCCCAAATATCTTGGGTAGATGCGGAACTTAGAAGTATTGCTAAAGAAGCAAAAGAAAACGATAATAATACTATAGTCGTAGCATCAAATGCTTTTAAATATTTAAGTAATTATGGCTTTAATGTTATATCCATACCTGATATTGAAAAAGATGGTAGTGAAAACGCGATTAACGAACTTAAAAATAATTTCAAAAATGGTAAATATAATACTTTATTAAAACTTAAAAGTGAAGAAGGTAGTGAATTAGTTCAATCTTTAGTAGCGGATAAATCGACTAATTTAGTCGAAATAGATGATATGATTACTATTAGTGATACAACAACTGATTATATTGAAATCCAATATGAAAATGTTGCCACTATTAGAAATTTATTAGTTAAATAGAGTTATCTCTATTTTTTTTGAATTAATATTAAATTGACAAATTCTAGGAATAATTCTATAAATTTCCTAGAAAAAAGAAATGATATATACAACTGTTTATAATAAAAAAAGACTTTTGAAAGTCTAATAAATATATTTTATTTTTGATTCTTTTTCATTACAAATTCTCTTATTTCTTTACCTATTTCTTCATTACTCATTCCTAGAGCAATAGCAATTTTACCAAAGGTATCTATTAAGGGAGTATTTATATCATTTTCAATTCTAAAAATAGTTTTTCTATCTAAATTAGTTAATTCTTCTAACTTTTCTTGGGATATATTCTTTTTAATTCGATATTCCTTTAACATAACCATCACCTAAAGAAATTGTAGCAAGATTGCCTCATTTAAACATTGACAAGTATGCCCCAATTGAATTATAATTTTTATAGGATAAAGAAAATATATGTAAACATCAAGTAAAATCATTTATCATAAATATACATTAATACGATATTTGTGTTATACTTAATACATAAAGAATATTTACTTATCTATTGTTTATAATAAAAAAAGGAGTAGTTGCATATGAATAAACAAAATAAAATATCACTTATTTTAGGAGTATTAGTTTTAACAGTGTTAATAGTAACATCATCGTTTGCCTTTTTTCAAATAACAAATACAGATAGTAGTACTGATACAAATTTTTCTGGAGAATTAGAAGATATAGAAGATTATGGTAAATCAGTCTTAAGTGGAGGAATAGAAGGATATCATATAAATATCTTAGCCAGTGATATGGCCCCATCCAAAATAGGAACGCATTATTATGGAACAATAGATCCAGATAGTAATTATAGTTTAGAAAGAAAAAATTATGAGATATCTAATGTAAGTATAATAGATGGAGTAAATAATGAAAATGTTGAATATACATGTACATCAGAATTATCTATAACTTTAGAAGGTTCATTAATAGAAACAAAAGAAGATGGTTCATATTATATTCAAAAAGGAGATGGAACATTATATTTAAGTGGAAGTAAATTAAGAATAGATAAAAGACAAATAGATTTAAAAGAATTAATAGAAAGTGCAACACCAAATGAAGAAGGAATAAAAGAATATAAAAAGACATTAACATACATAATAAGTAAAGGAAATCCTGGAACATTAAATGTTGATTTTGATATAATTAATAGAGATGTAGTACAAAATGATATAGCAGGAAAAAAAATAGAAATAACCTTAAGAAATAGTAATTTACAATGTGAAGTAAGTGGAAGGAAGGTATATGCAATTATAGATACTGGTGCTTATTTTAATCAATATGTTGGTACAACATATCGTTCAGATGCATATATAGATAAAATAGTAAGTGCATCATTTGTAGACTATGTACCAAATGATTTAGAAGGAGACAAAATAATAACATATTGGGATTTGTCATCATCTAAAAATAATAGTGTCATAGGATGGCTAGAAGCAACTGAAGAAAATCCCGAAGAATATAATTTATATATTGGCTCAAAAGATAATATATATGTAACATATTTACCTTATTCTTTTGCTAAAATGACTAATTTAAAGGAAATCAACTTTGATAATTTAAATACAAGTGAAGTAACCATTATGGAATATATGTTTTCTTCTGATAGTAAATTAACCACCTTAGATTTAAGTACCTTTGATACATCTTCTGTAACTGATATGAATTCTATGTTTTATAATTGTAGTAAATTAACCACATTAGATTTAAGTACCTTTGATACATCAAAAGTAACCAAAATGGGTTCTATGTTTTATAATTGTAGTAAATTAACCACATTAGATTTAAGTACCTTTGATACATCACAAGTAACCGATATGAGTGATATGTTTTATGAATGTAGTAATTTAACCACATTAGATTTAAGCAACTTTGATATCTCATCTGTAACCGATATGAGTGCTATGTTTTATGACTGTAGTAATTTATCAAGTTTAGATTTGAGTAATTTTACATTTGATAATGTAACTAATGTATTTGGAACATTCTCTTCAGTTCCGTCATCTTGTCAAGTCAAAATAAAATCTAGTCAAAAAGAAACATTTGAAAACAAATTCTCATATAAATTCACTCCATCCTATGTCGATTAATAAATATAAAATTATATAATAAAACAAGGAAGACTAACCATCTTCCTTTTAAAGTGCAATAAAAAACTTAGCAATTCTTACTAAGTTATATTTATTTCATTTTTTTAGCTTCTCTTGCACTAATTATTACTTTTTTACCATCAATAGTTTTCTTTTGTAAATTAGGTTTTTGTACTCTTTTTGTAGCATTTAAAGCGTGGCTTCTTAAATTACCTGTTAAAGGTTTCTTGTTTGTTATCTTTTTTGCCATATCGAATGCCTCCTTTTTTTCTTTAAAAATATTATCATATAATAAAAGATATGTCAATTAGTTTTAAATAATGTTATAATATTTTTAGGAGGTTTTAAAATGTACATACCACTTCATATTACAACTGATTATACAATTTTAAAAAGCCTAATCAAAGTGAAAGATTTAGTGAATTTTTGCGTTAAAAATAATATCAAAAGTTGTGCCATTTGTGATGAAAATATGTATGGGGTTATGGAATTTTATAAACTAGCAAAAAATAATAATATAAAACCAATTATTGGATTAGATATAACTTTATTAAATAAGCATTTATATTTATATGCCGAAAATTATTTGGGATATAAAAATTTACTTAAGATAAATACGATTATTAGTGAAAGAAATATTACGGTTCATGAACTAGAAAATTATAGTGATAATATTTTATTAATTATTCCGTATGATAGTATAGATATTGCTAAAGAAGTAGGATTCTTTAAAGATATTTACTATGGTTATGAAAATAAAGAAGAATTACAAAATTTAAGGGTTAAAAGTGATAATGTCGTTTTTGTTCATAATATCAATGCATTTAAATTAGCCGATAATAAATATTTACCCTATTTAGATAAATTAAGAGAAAGTGAAGTAGTTAAATATACCCATAATTATTTCGATTTTGATTTAAGTGAGTTTGATTTAAAAAAGTTAGATGAAGTAAATAACTTAATGAATGTGGAAATGCCCCAAAATGAGAGATATATACCCAAATATAAAGAAGGGGAAGATAGTTTTAATTATTTATATAATTTATGTGTTAAAGGACTTAAAAAAAGATGTAATAATATAATTACGAAAGAATATAGTGAAAGATTAAAATATGAATTATCGGTTATTAAAAAGATGGACTTTGTCGATTACTTTTTAATTGTCTATGATTATGTTTTATATGCCAAAAAGAATGGTATTTTAGTTGGCCCCGGAAGAGGTAGTGCCGCTGGTTCCTTAGTTAGTTATGTTATTGGGATAACGGATATTGACCCCATTAAATATAACTTATTATTTGAAAGATTCTTAAATTATGAAAGAGTAACGATGCCGGATATTGATATCGACTTTGATAGTACTAAAAGAGATGATGTAATTAATTATGTTAAAAATAAATATGGGGAAGAGCAAGTTTCCGGGGGTCTTACTTATGCGACTTTAAAAACTAGATTAGTTTTAAGAGATATTGGAAAGATTATTAAAGTAGAGGAAACACTATTAAATAAATTTTTAAAAGTAATTGATCGGGATTTAACTTTAAAAGATAATTTACAAAAAAAAGAAGTTAAATTATATTTAGAAAGATATCCCGAAATTAAAAAATTATATGAAGTAAGTTATCATTTAGAAGGATTAAAGAAAAATTTTAGTACGCATGCGGCGGGGATTGTTATTGCTAGTAAACCTTTAGATGAAATTATTCCGATGTATAAAAATGGGGATGTCTATTTGTGTGGGGTACCTATGGAATATTTAGAAGAAATTGGTTTATTAAAAATGGATTTCTTAGCCTTATCTAATCTTAATTTAATTAGTCATATTATAAGTCAAATACCGGGATTTAATTTAAGTAAGATTCCTTTAGATGATAGTGAGGTTTATAAATTATTTTGTAATTCCGATACGGATGGTATATTTCAATTTAATACTTATGCTTTTAAAAGTATGTTAAAAAAATATAAACCACAAAATTTTTCCGAGTTAGTCGCCTCAATTGCCTTAGTTCGTCCGGGTCCTTCCCAAGAGTTAGCTACTTATATCAAGCGCAAAAATGGGCAAGAAAAGATCACTTATTTTACAGACTCTTTAAAAGATATCTTAAAAGAAACTTATGGGGTTATTGTCTATCAAGAACAAGTTATTAGTATTCTAGTTAAAATGGCATCATTTAGTTATGCGGAAGCGGATAATATTAGAAGAGCTATGGCTAAGAAAAAAGAAGATATTATTATTAAAGAAAAAGATAATTTTATTAAAAGAAGTATGCAAAATGGTTATGATAAGTCTTTAGTGGAAGATATTTTTAATCATATCTTAAAGTTTGCTTCTTACGGATTTAATAAAGCTCATTCGGTATCTTATGCTTTAGTTAGTTATCAAATGGCTTATTTAAAAGTACATTATAAATCTTTATTTACTTTTGAATTATTAGATAGTGCTTTAGGCAATAGTGAGAAAGTTAAAAATTATTTAACCGATTTAAAAAAAGAACATTTACAAATAAGTCCTGTTAGGGTTAATTATTCCGAAGAAAGATTTATTTTAAGAAATAAAACAGTTATCTTACCTTTTAAAATGATTAAAAATATTAAAACGGATGTCGTTAAACAAATAATGAATGAAAGAAGTAAAGGTTTATTTACGGATATTTTTGACTTTTTTGAAAGAACTTGCACCTTTATGAAAGAAAATGATTATCTAACTTTAATAAATGCGGGGGCTTTACAAGAATTTGGGGTAAATACCCATACTTTAATCGAAAACTTGGAAGAATATCTAAATTATGGTAGTTTAAGAAAAGATTTAGGAGAGTATGCTTTAAAGCCTAGTGTTAAAGAATATATAGAATATGATCAAAATATTTTAAGAGAAAAAGAATTAAACAGTTATGGTTTTTATATATCAAATCACCCCGCAAGTAAATATAGTGACAAGATGGTTATGAAATTAGAAAAAATTAATGATTATTTATTTAAGAATTGTCTTTGTTATGTTATGATAGATAATATCAGTAAGATTAAAACCAAAGATAAGGAAGATATGGCTTTTATTGAGGCAAGTGATGATACTGGTAAATGTGAATTTGTTGTATTTCCGAAGTATTTTTATCTGTTACAAAATTTAGCAAAAAATGATATGATAAAAGTATGGGGTAAAGTTAGTAAAAGATACGATAAAATAAATGTTTTAATAAGTAATGTAGTAAAGGATGAATAGTAATGGATGAATTAAAAAGATTTTTAAATAGTATAAATATGACTTATAATGAAGAACTTAATAATACCGATATTTTAAAAGTTGTTTATAATAGAGATAGTGAATTATATAATGTCTTTTTACATAGTGAAAATGTCTTAAGTTATGATGTTGTAAATAGTCTTTTTTTAGCAGCCAAGAATAAAATTAATGGTAAAGATAAATGCTATATAACTTTAGTGTATGATAAGATAACTGATGATGATATTAAAAACTATTTAAAAGAAATAATGAAATGGATTATCTTTGAACATCCTTCTTTAATGGCATTAGAAAATAGTTTTAAAGATGTTTCAGATGGCGTTATTAATTTTGAAGTAGCATCTAAAAGTGAAGAAGCCTCTCTTTTAAGTATTCAAGATAAAATATTGAGTGATTTAAAAAATTATGGTTTACCTAATTTAAAAGTTAATGTAAGTATTAGTGAAGAAAAGAATGCCGAGCTTAAAAAAGAAATTGGGTTAAGTAAAGAAATTAGTATGGAAAAGAAAGAAGATAGTCCCGTTATTATAGGGTATCATCAAGATGGAGATGTTACTTTAATTAAAAATATTGTGGGAGAACAAAAAAATGTTATTTTAGAAGGTTATGTTTTTGGTATTGATGATAGTGTAAGGAAGGGTCAAAAAGGAACGGCTTATATAGTAAATTTAAAGGTCAGTGATAAAACTGATAGTTTTATGGTGAAGTTTGTTCGGTTTAAAGAAGAAGAATATAATAAAATTAAAAAGGGTGTTAAGGTAGGTAATTGGTATCGTTTTGTGGGTAATGTCGAAATGGATAATTATCTAAGACAAATGGTATTCACCGGTAAAAGCATTGAAAGTATTCCGAGTAAAGATGTTGTAGTTACTGATGATGCCGAAGAAAAGCGGATTGAACTTCATACTCATACGATGATGAGTGCGATGGATGGGGTAATTGATGCTAAAAAATTAGTTAAATTTGCTCATAAATTAGGTCATAAAGCGGTCGCCGTTACAGACCACGATTGTTTACAATCTTATCCGGATTTATATCATACTGTTTGTGATATTAATGCCGGTATTGAAAATGAAGAAGATAAATTTAAAGTTATTTATGGTGCCGAAATGAGTATCGTTAATAACGAAAATGATTTAATTTATAATTTAAAAGATTATGATTTATTAAATGATGAATATGTCGTATTTGATACCGAAACTACTGGGTTTACGCCTTTTAAAGACCAAATGATTGAAATTGGGGCTGTTAAAATTAAGAATGGTGAGGTATTAGATCGTTTTGATGAACTTATTAATCCCGGTAGAAAACTTCCCCAAAAAATTGTGGATTTAACGAATATAACTGATGAAATGCTAGCGGATAAAGATAGTGAAGAGAATGCGACGAAGAGATTTTTAGAGTTTGCTAAAGATTTACCAATGGTGGCTCATAATGCCAAATTTGATATTGGTTTTATGAGTGCGGCGATGAATAAATATGAACTTGGGGAGTTTAAAAATACCGTTATTGATACAATGAGTATGGCGAGAACTTTATATCCTGAATGGAAGAATCATAAATTATCGACTTTAGTTAAGAATTTAGATGTGCCTTGGGATGAAAGTGCCCACCATAGAGGTGATTATGATGCCGAAGGTACAGCGATTGCTTTCTATAAAATGTGTAAGGTTTTAAATAACCGAAATATTGAAACGACAACAAAGTTATATAATTCCGTTGATTTAGATGAATTATTAAAATTCTCAAGACCTTTTCATATGACGGTTTTAGTTCAAAATAAAGTGGGCTTAAAAAATTTATTTAAGTTAATTAGTTATGCGAATACCAAATATCTTTTTAGAGGCGATCAAACTAAATTACCAAGAAATGAACTTAATGCTCATAGAGAAGGATTACTTTTCGGTAGTGGTTGTGTTAATGGTGAGATTTTTGAAGCAGCCTTCACTAAAGAAGATGAAGAACTTGCGAAAATGATGCAATATTATGACTATATTGAAGTCCAACCTCCAGAGGTTTATACCCATTTAATCGATATGGAATCATCACCAATTAAGTCTTTAGCGGATATTATCGATCATTTAAAAAGAATTATAAGAGTTGCTGATGAAGCTGGAGTTTTAGTTTGTGCGACTAGTGATGCTCATCATTTAACTAGAGAGGATAAAATAACAAGAGACATAATTATTGATCAAAGATTCAATGGTAAAATTCACCCTTTAAATAAAAGAGGGGTAAGAATACCAGATATGCATTTTTATACAACTAATGAAATGCTTGAGGCGTTCTCATTCTTAGACGCTGAAAAACAAAAAGAAATAGTTATTACTAATCCGAAAATTATTGCAGATAAATGTGAAATAGTCGAAGTTATTATTGAAACTGGTGGCGTGCCTTTTGCACCGAAAATTGAAAATTCCGCCCAAATAGTCGAAGATATGGTTTATACGAAAGCGAAAGATTGGTATGGAGATCCTTTGCCTGATAATATACGGGATAGAATTGAACAAGAATTAAAAGGGATTATCGGGGGTGGCTTTGATGTTATTTATTTAATTGCCCAAAAATTAGTTAAAAAAAGTAATGATGATGGTTTCTTAGTTGGATCTCGGGGTTCCGTAGGTTCATCCTTTGTAGCAACGATGATGGGTATAACGGAAGTTAACCCTTTGCCTAGTCATTATCGTTGTCCAAAATGTAAACATTCCATTTTTAAAGATGAAAATGGCGAAGATTTAGCTATTAAATATAGTATTGGTTTTGATTTACCAGATAAACTTTGTCCTAAATGTGGTACAAAAATGATTAAAGATGGTGAAGATATGCCATTTGCTACTTTCTTAGGTTTTAATGCTGATAAAGTTCCTGATATTGACCTTAACTTTTCAGATTTAAATCAAGCAGCAGCGCATGAATATACCAAAGTTTTATTTGGTGAAGATAATGTTTATCGGGCAGGAACAATTGGTACGGTTGCGGAAAAAACAGCTTATGGTTTTGTAAAAGGTTATTGTGAAGAAAAAAATATTGTTATGCGGAATATTGAAATTGAAAGATTAGCAGAAGGATGTGTTGGCGTTAAAAGAACAACGGGTCAACATCCAGGAGGTATTGTTGTTATTCCTGGTTATATGGATGTCTTTGATTTTACGCCTTATCAATATCCTG
>CANPYA010000003.1 GCA_947587565.1 uncultured Bacilli bacterium
AATTTATTTAAAGATTCTAAGAAAGTAAAAGTAACTAATTTTAAAGAAATAACTGGTAAAGGTATAACTTTTAATGTTGGCAAGAAAAATATTAAAATTGGTTCTTCAGTATTTTGTAAGGCCCCAGAAAATAATAAAAATGTTTATATCAATGTCGATAATGAAAATATTGCTGTTTTAACAATTAATGATGGTATTAAAGAAGAAGCTAAAAAGACAATTAAAGAATTAAAGAAATTAGGTTTAAAAGTTAAAATGTTTACAGGTGATAATAAAGATGTTTCTTTAAATATTGGGGAAAAAGTAGGAATAGATGATATTGCCTATGAACTTTTACCACAAGATAAATTTAAATTGCTTGAAAGTGATATCAAAAAGCATGATGGACATGTAGCCTTTGTTGGTGATGGTATTAATGATGCTCCGGCTTTAAGACTTGCTAGTGTTGGTATTTCGATGGGTAGTATTGGTAGTGATTCGGCAATTGAAGCTAGTGATATTGTTATAATGAATGATAAACTAGATAGTTTAATTACTTTAATGCATATTGCTAAGAAAACTAATAGAATTATAAAAGAAGATTTAATCTTTGCTATTGGGATTAAAGTTTTAGTTCTAATTTTAAGTGCTATTGGTATTGCTTCGATGTGGCAAGCAGTTTTTGCTGATACGGGTGTTACTTTACTGGCTATTTTAAATACAACAAGAATTTTAAGAAATAATAAACGTTAAAAAACACATATCAAAATCGTTAAAAAATGTATATCAAAATTATTAAAAAACGTATATCGAAACTTGACAAATTTTAAAAATAAGATTATACTTAAGATAGTTAAAGGGGTATAATTATGAAATTTAACGAAAACGAATATTTACCAAGATTGATTGATAAGCAAATCGAAGATTATTTAAAAGTTTTTGGGGCAATATCTGTCGAAGGCCCAAAATGGTGTGGAAAAACTTGGTCTTCTTATAAGCATTCAAAAAGCGCTATCTATTTAGATGATGATGTAACTAAAGCTAAGGCTTTACTTGATTTTAATTTAATATTTAGCGAAGAATATCCTGAGTTGATTGATGAGTGGCATTTAGTTCCTCAAATATGGGATAGAGTAAGAAGGAAATGTGATGAAGATTCGCGAAAAGGAAAATATATTTTAACTTGTTCAACAGAATTAAATGATGAAAAACAAAAGCAAGTATATCATTCTGGTGCAGGTAGAATTGGCAAATTAAAGATGTATCCAATGAGTTTATATGAATCCGGTGATTCAAGTGGTGAAGCATCTTTAACAAAAATGTTTGAAAATAAACAAAAAAATGTTAATGTTGAAGTTCCTAGTATTGAAAGAATAGGCGAGTTAATTGTTCGAGGAGGTTGGCCAAGTAATTTAAATGTTGATACTGATAAGATTGGCATAATTCCTAAAAGTTATATTGAATCTATTTTAGATAAAGATATGAATGATGATAAAAAACGGGATAAAAATAAAATGCGAATGTTATTAAAATCTTTAGCTCGTAATGAATCAACTATAGCATCTAAAGAAACTTTAATTAAAGATATTGCAGATAATAATCCTGAAGATGTAATAGAAAGTAAAATAACTATTAGTGATTATTTAGATGTTTTAGATAGATTACATATAATTGAAAATCAAGAGGCTTATAGTGCTAATTATCGTTCTAAAAATAGAGTTGGTAAATCTGTCAAGAGACATTTAATTGACCCATCTCTTGCTTGTGCTCTTTTAAATCTAAATCCTAAAAAATTATTACAAGATTTAAATACTTTTGGTTTTCTTTTTGAATCTTTAGTGGAAAGAGATTTAAGAATTTATATTGAATCTCTAGGAGGCAATTTATATCATTTTAGAGATAGTGTTACCGGTTTAGAAGTAGATGCAATTTTAGAATTTGCGAGTGGCGATTATGCTGCGATAGAAATAAAATTAAGTTATAATTCCATAGAGGAGGCTAAAAGCAATTTATTGAAATTCTATAATAATATGGAAAAAAAGCCAAAATTTATGGGTATTATAACGGCTAATTTTAATGCAGTTGTTAAAGATGAAGAAACAGGTATTTATATATTGCCTATTACGGCATTAAAGCCATAGAAAGGAAAAAATATGGAAGAGCGAATATTGACAGATGAAGAAATTCAAATGAAAATGGATGAGTATAATGCTTTACTAGAAAGTAATCCAGAACTTAAATATATTTTAGATTGTAAATATGCAGGCAAAGCCTTTAGTATTCCTAGTGATTTATTGGCGACTTATAAAGAATTAATTAAGTTAGATTTTGAAATTAGAACTGGTAAAGAATATTTTGAAGCAAAACATACCAGATAAAAAAGAAGAATTAGATTATATGAATTTAATTCTTCTTTTTAAACTTCCGATGTTGAATATGTTCAGCAATAATTAATTGTAAACGATAGGGTATTAGTCTTAGACCAAATATTCCTATTTTCATTTTAAGAGTCGGAATAATTAACATTTTACCTTGAAACATTTTATCAATCGCATATTTTGCTACATATTCACTAGAACAACCTTTAATACTAAATGTCCCATGGGCAACTTGATTAAATTCCGTATTAATTGGACCCGGACATAAAGCACAAATTTTAACATTGCTTTTACTAACTCTTAATTCTTCATTAATAGCCATACTAAGTTTAGTTAAATAATTTTTAGTAGCATAATAAGTATTAAGATGCGGACCGGCCATAAAACCTGCACTGGAGGCAACATTTAAAATATAACCCTGATCTTTTTTAATAAAATCTTGTAAAAATAATTTTGTTAAAATATGGGCTGCAATGACATTAACGTTAATCATTTTTAATTCGGTATCTAAATCGGTATCTTTAAAATCGCCAAATAAACCAAATCCAGCATTGTTAATTAAAATATCAATATCATCATTCTTAACTTGTTCATATAATTTATAACAATTTTCTTTTGCACTTAAATCTAATTGAATAATTTTAACTTTGACATTTAATTCTTTTTTTAACTCTTCTAAACGGTCTTTTCTTCTTGCAACTAGTATTAAATCTATTTCTTTAGAGGCTAAATACCTCGCCATATCTCTACCGATACCAGAAGAGGCCCCAGTAATAAGTGCTTGCATTATTTCATTTCTCCTTTAAGTTCAAATAGAATATCTCTTAGTTCCATTGCTCTTTCAAAATCAAGATTACGTGCCGCTTCTTTCATTTCTTCTTCAATTCTTTCAAGCATATTTGCGGTATCTTTTTTACTCATCTTTTGCTTTTTACTCTTTGTATCTATTTGATTAGAAATAACTTCTTTAATATCTTTAATAATTGTTCTTGGCGTAATACCATGTTCTTTATTAAATTTATCTTGAATTTCTCGTCTTCTTTTAGTTTCTTCAATTGCAGCTTCCATAGCTTCACTCACAACATCCGCATACATAATAACTTTACCATTTTCATTTCGGGCACATCTTCCAATAGTTTGAATTAAGCTTCTTTCACTTCTTAAGAACCCTTGTTTATCGGCATCTAAAATACAAATTAAACTTACCTCTGGAATATCAATACCTTCTCTTAGAAGGTTAATTCCGACCACGACATCATATAAACCAACACGTAAATCATGAATAATTTTAAGTCTTTCTAAAGTTTTTATTTCATTATGTAAGTAAGCGACTTTAATTCCAACTTCTTTTAAATAATTAGTTAATTCTTCACTCATTCTGATAGTTAAAGTTGTAATTAAGACCCGTTCATTTTTGGCTTTTCTTGCGTTTATTTCCCCGATAATATCATCGATTTGACCTTCCGTTTTTCTTACTTCAATAATTGGATCAAGTAAGCCGGTTGGTCTTATGATTTGTTCCACAACTTCGTTATTTACCTTTTCAAGTTCATAATCCCCAGGAGTAGCAGAAACATAAATCGCATTTTTAATTTTACTTTCAAATTCGGGAAATTTTAAAGGTCGGTTATCAAGAGCACTTGGAAGTCTAAAACCATAATCTACTAAAGTTTGCTTCCGCATTCTATCCCCATTATACATTCCTCTTACTTGAGGTAAAGTTACATGCGATTCATCAATAACCATTAAAAAGTCATCCGGCATAAAGTCAATTAAACAAGTCGGAGTTACTCCTTCCCCTCTTAAAGCCAAATGCCTTGAATAATTTTCGACGCCATTACAATAACCCGTTTCTTTTAACATTTCAATATCATAATTAACCCGTTCTCTAAGTCTTTGTTCTTCAATAAATTTACCATTTTCGTGAAACCATTTTAATCTTTCTTCTTTTTCTTCATCAATTCTTCGAATGGCTTCTTCTAATTTTTCAGGACTCGTTACAAAGTGGGAAGCAGGGGATATTGCCACCGTTTTTTTGCTTTCTTTAACCACACCAGTTAGGGGGTCAAATACCACTAAAGATTCTACTTTGTCATCATCAAGTTCAATTCTGGTGGCACTTTCTCTTTCATTAACCGGAATAATATCAATGGCATTACCTCTTACTCTAAAAGTTCCCCGGTGAAAATCTAAATCACTTCTTTCATAAGTCATATCTACTAATTTATCAATTATTTTATTTCTATTAATGGTATTCCCAATATTTAAAACTAACATATTTTTTTCATATTCTTCTTTTTCCCCAATACCATAAATGCAAGAAACAGAAGCCACCACTATAACATCGCAGTAATTAATTAAGGCACTTGTCGCACTATGTCTTAGTTCATCTATTTCATCATTAATTGAGGCATCTTTTTCAATATAAGTATCACTTGATGGCACATATGCTTCCGGTTGGTAATAATCGTAATAGGAGACAAAATATTCCACGTGATTATTCGGAAACAATTCTTTAAATTCACTATAAAGTTGACCAGCAAGAGTTTTGTTATGAGCAAGCACTAGAGTTGGTTTATTAACTTCTTTTATAACATTAGCAATTGTAAAAGTTTTTCCTGTACCAGTTGCCCCGAGTAAAACTTGATGTTTTTTATTTTCTTTAATTCCTTCTACTAATTCCTGAATCGCTTCTGGTTGATCACCACTAGGTTTATATTTAGAAACAAGTTCAAACATGTTTAGTAACTCCTCTCATTAATTTAGCATTATTTTATCACTATCTTATAAACAAAACAAGGAAACTCTAAAGTCTCCTTATTTATTATTCTAAACAATTTTACTTAAATTATTATTAAAACTATTTAAACCGATAAACATTAATTGATGGGGTATTAAATAAGCGAAAATTAAATTTTTCATAGCCTAAACCATTAGATATATATAAAGTTGTATTATTAACTTGGTAAGTACCATTGATATAGGTTTCAGAACCATCCTTTTTAATAATGCCCCCATAATAAGGAACATTTACTACTCCTCCAAGAGAGTGTCCACTTAAAATAGTATCAACATCATAGTTACTTAAATAAGTAATATTATCTGGTTTATGGGTAATAACTAAAGAGTAATTGTATTCTTCATCTTTAACAAGTAATTCTTCAATCTTATCAGGATTAGTTACGCCCACAATATTAATCGGCGTTTCATCTTTATAAAATAAAAGGGTACTTTCATCATTTAATAATTTAAAATCCGCATCATACAAAATATCTTTATACTTATCTAAAAACTTTTCGTCATTATCTCCTAAAGTGGCATATTTATATAAACTAGCCTTAATCTTTTTTAAATTATCACTTAAAAATTTATAATCTTCATCACTATATTTAATACCATCTTTAAATAAATCACCACTAAAGATAATAATGTCAGCATTTTCTTTGTTAATATTATCTATTAACTTTTCCAAACTTTTACTATAACTTGGTTCATATAAAACATCTGAAAAATGGACTATTTTTAAGTCTTTAAAACTTTCCGGTATATCCTTGTTTTCAATGGTATATTCATGGACTTTAAAATTATTTACTTCAATATAATGCCCATATAAGAAAATACAAACAATTATAATTATTAAAAATAAAAATATTTTTTTCATAACTAGACTCCTATAAAAATGAGTAATATCGTAATTAAATTATGCAAAGAATGAAAGGTGATATTACTCCAGATATTATTAGTTTTACTATATATAGTAGCAAGAGAACAACCTAAAGCTCCATAAGGAATAATATAGAATAATTCTTTAAGGTTATCACTAAAGATAACATGCATAGCGCCAAAAATTAAACCTGATAAAATAATATAAATCCATTTGTGCTTAAAAGTATCTTTAAGTATTACTCTCGTCATTAATTCTTCAATTATGGGGGCAAAAACAACCACTGATAAAATAGAGTAGTAAGGTAGTTTAACAAGCATTTCCCGATTAGCTTCTTCATTACTAGGAAGCCCAATAAACTTACCAATAATTAAATTACTAATAATCATTACTGCTAAACCAATTAAATAATAATGATAAGTAGTTAATAAATATTTTTTACCATTTTTTTTAAACTCAGCTAAATCTGGAACAATGATTTTGCGAAATAAAATCAAAAAGATAATTAAAAGAATTAAATAAATTAGAATATAAGTTAAGTTTAATAAAACTAAATTATTACCTTTAAGTATTTTAGAAAAAACTAAGTAGAGTATTTCAATAGTTAATAGATATAAAAAGATGACTAACAATTGTTTACCAATATCTTTAATAATATTCTTTAATTTCTCTAATATCTTCATCTAAAACCACCTATTTTTAATATATCATAACTTAAAAAACTAATCAATAAATCTTGATAATGAATTAGTAATATGTTAAAATCATAGATAGAGAGTTGGTGCTGAAATTGAAGAAATTTTTGGGGTTGGTATTATTAAGTATGATGTTTGTTCCTAATGTTAAAGCCGCAGAATGTTCTTATTCGGAACAAGCTGAACTTAATAGAAAAGCCGGTAATGTAAAAATCAACTATGAAGTAATTACAGAAAAAGAAGAATTCGACGATATGACAGTCGATATTGAAAAGTTTAAAATTACTATCTTAAATGTTACAGAAGATTTATATGTAGCGGTATCAAATGATAGGGGACTTGCAGAAAAAGTTTACTATAGTAGTGATGCTAAAGATGGTGAAATAAGTTTTGTATGGGAAGATACATCAGAAATAGCAAATTTCACGGTTGATGTTTATGCTAGTGGTCAAACAAACTGTGGAAGTAAAAAATTAACAACCATTCATAAAAAAACACCAAGATATAATGAATATTATGATCGGGAAATTTGTAATGATAATGAAGAATTCTATCTATGTCAAAAATATGTTACTTTTTCTGAAATAAATAGCAACACATTTTTAGACAAAATGGAAAGTTATATAAGTGGTGAAATAAATGAAGAAGGAAAGCCAACTCCAGAATTATCATTTATGGATAAAGTTATAAATTTTTTAGATGATTATAAATGGTTTATTTTAGGAGCCGTTATAATTGGTGGTGGAGCTGGAGGATATATCTACTACCGTAAAAGTAAAAAGCAAAGGGAGTTAGGTTTATGAAAAGTTTAAAAAAATTAAGTTTATTTATATTATTAATGTTATTTAGTATTAATGTGGTTAAAGCTGATGATTCATGTGATGCTTTATTTGAATTAAGAGGAGATAGTTATTGGCATGATCCATCATATATTAATGGTGTTAATCTTGCAGTTTTTTCATTTAAAAACACAAAAACTAATGCCGATTATACGGGATATTGTATGAACCCAGGTTGGTCATCTGGTAAAATAAAAGGGGCAAATACCCAATATAGTTGTAGAAGAATTGTAATGGATTCTTCTAGTACTAGTATTACGCAAATAAAATTTGATGTTGGTTTAGCTACTATTTTAACAAGTAATAATACCGAATCAGATATAAACATCGCGGCTAGAGTCTATGAAATGTATTGGCGTCCATTCAATAAAAATAGCCAAAATACTTCTGGTGATTATGCATCTCATAAAAAAATTGCTAATGATTGGTTTAAAGATGCTGATGTAAAGGCTGCTTTAGATACTTTAAGAAATCAAAAAGATATTCCCAAAGGTTATATAATTGAAAATGAATTTTCAGGAGCTGCTAAAAGTGTTAGTGTTTCTGGACAATTAAATTTAAATAAAGCTAAAAGTTTATTAATTGAAGGTTTAAAAGCTGCCGCTAATTATGATGCTAAAAATGAAACTAAATTAAATTGGAGTAGTCGTCCTAAAACAAATAGAACTTTAGTATCTGAAGGAGCTAATGGTTTAAAAAATTATAAACAAACGGAAACTTATACTTTTGATGTTCAAAATTTTGCTGCTGATAGTGGTAGTATTACTTTAAGTTTTAGTTGTCCTACTTGTGCTCAAAAGAATGTTTCATATAAATTGTTTGTTAATTCTAAAGAATATACTGCTGATAGTTTAAAAAATACTAATTTATTAAAATTAGATCAAGAAACAAATACTTTAACAACTAAAGATAATGTAGTTAATGGTAAATTTGAATTTAGTATAGAATTTACTGGTTCAATGAAGGATTGTGAAGAAATTCCTTATGAAGTTAATATTGCATATAGTGATGTAAATATTGTTACAAAAGATATTTATGAAGTTAAAGCCACTAATTGTGGTAATAAAAATGGTTGTCAAACTCATATAGTTGTGCCAAAAAATGCAAATAATCCAGTTAATAGAACATCAACTGCTACAATTTCTAGTAAGTTATCTTTCTGTGTAGCTGGTGGTACAACCAATGAAAATTGTACAACTGATATTGAAAAAGTTGGTTGTGTTCAATGTAATGAAAATGAAAATGTAATCAATATTAAAGAAGGATATATTGATACTGATCCTAATTCATGTGATTCTAAAAAAGAATTAAATATAAAAGAATGTATTGCTCATGATGGAGCAAAAGATAAAGTTGGAAATAGTTATGCTTCAGCTGAATTAAGTGATACTCCTTATTGTCAATTATATTGTAAAGAAGACTATAAAATGTCATTACCTGGTTCAAGAATTGTCAACAGTGGTCGTTACTTTACTTTAACTGCCTTATTAGAAGGAACTAAAACATGTTATTCAAATAGTTCTAATGGTGGTCCAATTGGTGACCGTAACGGTGATGGTAATTCTGATTTCTGGAATGATATAGTAAGTGCTGCTCATTCTTCAGTAGATGCTTATAATGCTTATGCTTTAGCTCATGCGAAAAACAATGCAACATCTAGCCCTATTTATGATAAAACACCATGTCAAGCTGCAGTTCCAGCTCATGATGAATATTGTTCAGCTGGCGAAGCGGGATGTAGTTGTCATACTAGTACAGTAAAGGTTACTCCAAGTCAATGTGGTTCTGGATGTACTTGTGAATATTTGCCTACTGGTGCTGAATGTTGGAAAAATGTAACAACCTGTACACGCCATGTTGATAAAGTTGATGAAATTAAAAGAATAAATGGTGTTCATATCGAAGGTGAATATACAAAATTTAGTTATAATGGTTCAAGTAGTCAGGAGACTGTTAGTGAAGATATTATGGCTTCTGAAAGTATGTGTGAAGGTGATGGAAGCTATGCTGCCTTCTTAGGTGAAGTTTTTGATCGATTAGAAAAAGAAGAAGGAGAATTTGGTCGTACTTATGAAGTACAAGCAGATAAAGTTTATATTCCAGGTTATTTTGGTGGCTCTGGTGCTGCTGGCAGAGTTGGTCTTGGAGCAATCTATGGTTTAACTTATAATTTAAATATGTGTTCTAATGCTAATACAGTTGATTATAATGGTCAAGTATTCCAATTTGATTGGCCTGGATATGTAATTGATCCAGAATTAGATTATTGGTATGAAGATATGACTGGTTATAATACCAATAAATTAGAATTATCAAGTATAAATACTAATAGTGAAAAATATGAAATGCTTTATTGTACTGGTAGTGTAAGTGCTGATTATGAAACTTGTAGTAATGGTTGGAAAACAAGCTTATCTCAAGTAATGGTTAGTGGTAGTGTCTTTGCTTGTAGTGGTGGTACTCCTGAAAGTTGTAAATTTGTACCAGTTGAATATTCTAATGCTAC
Organism: uncultured Bacilli bacterium; assembly: GCA_947587565.1. Lineage (GTDB taxonomy): Bacteria > Bacillota_I > Bacilli_A > RF39 > UBA660 > SIG200. The sequence goes on from CANPYA010000003.1 coordinate 10,062, forward strand.
ATACGTTAAAAAGGTTATGAAAAGTGAAGCTACATTTATATCACCAACACTTTACTATAATACATATCCTTATGGTAATGTAGTTTCATCAAAATATGATGAATATGAAAATGGTAGTCCTCTAGAAAATGGTTTACCTGTCGATTTGGGAGCTCAAGCTGGAGCTAGAAAATATATCTTGTTATTTAAAAATTTAGGTGAACATTACGATACTGGTAAATTAGGTCGTATTTGGGGAGACAATGAAAGTGTTGTTTCAGAGACATTAAAAGAAGAAAATGAATGTCGTGCAGATTCTGCTCTTAAATATGATGAAAATGTAGATGGTGAAGTATTTACAAATGGTGTTTATTCTTGTGAATATGATGTAAATATTTGTGATTCAACTGATAAATGTAGAAAACCAGATGAATCTACCGATGGTAAATATCATTGTAAAGATGGTAAAGAATGTACTGAAGAAGATTACAATAAAGAATGTAGTAATAGTTGTCAAAAGCCAGATGAATCTACTGATGGTAAATACCATTGTAAAGATGGTGAAGTTTGTGAACAAGATGAATATTTAAATGAATGCGATCCTTGTCCTGAATGTCCAGTAGAATGTGATCCAGATGGATGTTATAAACGAGATCCAGAATGTCCAGATGGTCTATGTCCAGTATATTGTCCAACATGTATTTACAATAATGGTTCTAATATAGAATATCGACCTGTTTCACCAGATAATTTAAATCCAAATAATCGTGATTTAGGTGCTAACTGGAATTTTGATGATAATATAACTTCAGCCTTAGAATTGAAAGCTTATAAAACAACGACTGAAATTGAAAGTGATGGCGCTAAAATATATGATGACAATAGTGAAAGAATGAAAATTACCTTTAAAGTTAATGGGGCAATGATTAGAGAAATTAAAAAATACAATGAAGAAAATAAAAAAGAAGGTTATTATAATAATTCTCTAGAATGTTATGATTATAAAGATAGCGATGGTGTAGTATATAAGAATATATATTGTTATAGTACATTTATTGATCAAATTATTGAGAAATTCCCAGATCGTGTAACTGGTTTAGATAAGCGAGTTATGGGAAGTGACAGAAAGGAAAAAACTCAAACATCAGGTTATTGGACAACTTGGGCTGAAATGCGAGATGAAGCTTTAACTTGGAATGTTACAACAACTAGTGGTATTGATACATACTTTAAAGATTTTAAAAATTTAGGCGTTGGGCCTTCTTGGAAATAGAAAGGAGATTATTAGATGAAAGAGTCTTATTGGGGATATTGGTTAGTTATTTTAGGAGTCTTTGTAGTAGTTATCTTATTATTAATTAGAAATATTACATCTAATAACTCCGAAGATTTCTATAATATAAGACAAATTAATGAATCAGCATTAGTTTCTGCCGTTGATTATGCTTATTATCGGGAATATGGTGAACTTAAAATTAATAAAGAAAAATTCATGGAAAATTTCTTAAGAATGTTTTCTGAAGCTGCTTCAAGCACTAGTGAATATGAAGTAACATTTGCTAGTATTTATGAAGCACCCCCTAAAGCTAGTGTAGAAATTAATAGTAAAACAAATACTTTCTTTATTAATAGTTCAGAAGAGACATTTGATATAAATAGTCGGGTTGATGCCGTACTTGAAAGTGGCGGAGGCGGTTCAGTTAGTATTGATGAACAAGAAATTGATACAAGCTGGCATGATAATATTACTGAAGATTCTTATCAAGATCCTACTTATCAAACACCAAATAGAGTACCATCTAAAATATATGATAATGTTAAAGAAAAAGCTTGGTTCCATAAAGAATTTATCGATTGTTCTGGTACAGGTTTAACAACACTAGCCAATGGTTTATGTGTTAAAGAAAGTGCTGCTTGTGATACAACAGGTAAATGTGAACTAGCAGGCACTTTAAAAAAAGAATATAAAGAAAATGTCAATTCTTTTGCTAACAAATTATTAGAATTATATCAAAAGAAAGAATTTCTTAGTACATTTAATGATACAGAAAAGGCAACATTTATTAATATTGTTAAAAGCGAATTTGCTAATATAAAATAGGAGGAATAAAATGGGTAATATAGTTAATACAATAAAAAGATTTTTAGGTAATAAAAATACAGTAACTATTTTAGCAGTTATTGCGGGTGTTATTATTCTTTGGTATTTTTATAATTCGAGAGTTAATGCGGCGATAACAACTATTAGAATACCTTATGCTATTGAAGCCATAGATATGGGAAGTAAAATAGAAGCTGATAATATTGGTTGGAAAGAAATTACTAAAACAACGACTAAAGATAGTGATATTGTTACTACTATGGCGGAACTTACTGATAAATATGTTAATCGTGGTACTAGTATACCTGCTGGTGGTTTCTTCTATAAATCGCAAATATCTGATAAATTACCAGGTTCTTATACTAAAGATATTCCAGAAGGACAAACTAAATATAATTTAGCAGTTGATAGTAAAGAAGTAGGTAATTCAATTGTTCCTGGGGATTATATTGACTTATATGTACGTTTTATTGATCAAGATGATAAAGTTGTTTGGGGACCACTTATCAATAGTATTAAAGTTCAAGCTGTCCTAGATTCTCAAAATAGAGAAGTTGGTTATGATTCTAAAGCAGGAACTGTTTCCACATTAGTTTTCTTTGTAACAGATGATTACAATAGAATTTTAATGGGAGCTGAAAGTGTTAAAGAATATAAATTTGAATTTATTCCGGTAGTTCGTGGTAAGTCTTATACAGAGTCTCCTGGAGCTACTGAATGGGGTAGTCAATCTTTATATGATTTAATTGATAGTTTAATTCAAGAATTAGCTTAGAAGAATAAAAGGAGGTTACAACAATGAATGATGCCATATTTTCCCAAATTGATTTTGGACCATTAAAAGAATTTATCGATGATGATAATGTCACCGATGTTTCTTATGGTAATAATGGACAAATTCATTTAAAAACTTTAGATAAAGGTGTTTATCGGGTTGAAAGACCAGAAATAAATAATGCTTTAATTGAAAAATTAGCCTTTCAATGCTCTAATGTTATGGGTAAGACATTTAATATGGCTCACCCTTTCTTAGATGCTGAATCAGCAGAATTGCGGCTTAATTTTATTCATGATTCCATTGCAACCAATGGAGTTTCTTGCGTTATCAGAAAAACACCCGCCAAAATAAGATTAAATAAAGAAAAATTATTAAGTGAAAAATATGTTACGGAAGATTTACTTAATTTTTTACTTACTTGTGTGGAAGGACACTGTAACATTATTGTAAGTGGTGAAACTGGTTCAGGTAAAACAGAGTTAGTTAAATACCTAGCTAGTCATACCAAAGAAAATGAAAAAATAATTACCATCGAAGATACTTTGGAACTTCACTTAGATAAAATATTTCCCCATCGGGATATTGTGGCGATGAAAACCAATAATATTGCGTCATATTCTGATGTTTTAGTAGCTTGTATGCGGCAAAACCCAAGATGGATTTTACTATCCGAAGTTCGTTCAGCGGAAGCAGTTACCGCTGTACGTAACTCTATTTCATCAGGTCACAATATTTTATCGACAATTCACTCTGATAGAGCAATTAATGTGCCAATGCGGTTATATGCCTTACTAGAATCTAATCAAGATATTGATCAATTCTTAAAATCAATTCACCGTTATGTCCAACTAGCTATTCATGTTAAAGGTTATATGAGTGCCGAACTTGGTCGTTTCCAAAGAGAAATTGTGGAAGTTTGTGAATTCTATGTTGATGATGATAATAATGCGGGAGCAAATGTTATATATAAAAAGAACTTAGATGGAGCCATTCAATTTAATAATCCAACTAAGTATTTAAAAGAATATTTAGGTAGCCAAGGGGTTACTTTAAAAGATAATTTATTTGTTACTACAGAAGAAGAAAGTAGTAATAATGTAAGTAATGCTACAGAAGTTAAAGAAAATACAGTTGTAGAAAATAAAGAAACTATAGATTCGTTATAATAATAAATAATAAAAAGGAAAGAAGGTGCATAAATGCGAACATTACCAGAATTAATTATCTTACTTGTTTTAGCTATTGCGGTAATAATGTATCGTCGTGGTAAATCTTATAAAAATGTTTTGGATAAAGTTGGTGGTTTATACGATAAATATGCACCATACTCTTTTAAAGTTGTAAGAGAAAAAGCCAAAGAATTAGGTCAAGAATATACGACTAGACAATATATTACTCAAGTATTTATGCTTGGCGGTTTTGCGGCTTTAATTGGTTATTTTTACTTCTATAGTATTATTTGGGCAGTTGTTTATGCTTTAGCAACCATTGCTTTTATTCCCTATCTTGCTTATTTAAGATGTCAAAGAGTATATAGTGAATTTATTTTTGAACAAATTCAAACTTATACGACCAATGTTATTATGGAATTTAATACTACCCAAAGTTTTGTTAAAAGTTTAGAGGGGGTAAGAGATTCCGGAATTATTGAAGAACCAGTTTTAGGAGATATTAAAAAAATGATTGATTTATCTTATCAAAATGGTACTATTGATGAATCAATTGAGTATTTTAATAGTAAATATCCTTTCTATATGGTTAAAAATATGCATCAATTATTCTTACAAATTACTAAAGAAGGTGCTAGAGATGCTGGCGAATCTTTGGAAAATATGTCTATGGATATCGATGCCTTAGTTGAAGGAGTTTATCGTGATCAAATGGACCGGAAGAATTTCCATAAAAGATTTATTACATTTGCCGCTGTATTATTTTTCTTAGTCGTAGTAGTCGAATTTATGCTTGGTAAGGATAATTATATCGAGCTACTCAATATTTGGTATGTTCAAGTAATCTTGCATGCGATAATAATTATCAATATTTTCTTTATTATTTCTGGAGAAAAATATTATAATGAAGATGTGGGGGCTGAATAATGCAAATAGAAATAATTTTAATTGCGATTATAGTTTTCTTTGTAATGAGTTATAATGGCCAAATGAGTATTAAAGATTTTATTAATGATAACTTCTATTTATTTAGAAAGTTAAAAGAAGATGATTGGGACTTTTATGTTCGGGCTAAATATGGTGATAATGTCAATGCTGATACTATTTTTATAAAAAGAATTAGAAATGGTTTATTAGTTATAATTATTTGTTTATTTTTCTTTATTCAAAGTTTGGATGCTTTAAAAATAGTTATATCTTTTGTAATAGGTTATTTAGTCTTTAAAATAGATTATTCCAATATTAAATCTTATTATAAAAAACATATATTCTATATCGATAGTATGTTACCGCATTATTTAAAAAGTATTGAAATTTTAATTCAACACTATACTGTACCGGTAGCAATTGGTAAATCTATTTCGGATGCCCCAGATATATTTAAAGATGGTTTACAAGAGATGATTAATGAAATTAACTCTGGTAATGATTCAATTGATCCATATATGAATTTTGCAAGGAAATATCCGGTGCGAGATTCGATGCGGATGATGCGTCTTTTATATCGGTTAAGTTTAGGTAGTCAAGACCGGAAGCAAGAACAAATGTTGATGTTTTCTAGAACAATATCTAATTTACAACAAAAAGCCCGGGAGACAAAATATAAGAATCGGCTAGATAAGATGGAAAGTAAAACAATGAGTATGTTAGTTTCTACTGGTCTCGGGGTTATGATTCTCTTAATCTTTGCGGTTTTACAAATGATGGATTTATAGACCTACATATGGGTCTTTTTTTATTTTTGAAAAAAATTTTAGAAATTTAAGTCAAAAAAAAGGAAATCAGACAAATTGCGCGAATAATATAAGTGAAAGGTGGAAAATTATGGATAAGAATATTCAGTTCTTTAGTCTTAGGTATGATCGGATTTTTAAATCAATTATTTGTAATCCCAATGATACTGGAGTTATAATGCCATTCTTTCAGATATATTAGAGCAAGAAGTTGAGGTAGTAAAATATATACCTACGGAAATGCCAGTTAAAAATAAAGATGCTAAAGTTAATACTCTAGATATTATTTTAAGGACCAAGGATGATTTGATTATCAATGTTGAAATCAATTTGAATTTTGGAAGTTCAATAAGAGATCGTAATCTAGGTTATTATGCTTCTTTATTTTCGCAATATATTCAAAGAGGAAAAAAGAATGTTCAAGAAATTATTCATATTGATTTAAATTTTGATGATAATTTTAAAAATCCGATAAAGCAAGAATTTAAAGTAAGAAATGATAATAATCGTTTATATTCTCAAAAATTTCATATTATAACGGTGAATGTTGCCGAGTATAAGAAAATTTGGTATGATAAAATTATCAAAGGTGAAAAGAAACATATTTATTTAGTAATGCTAGCGGCGGATAAAAAAGAATTAGCAGTTTTAAGTAAATATGATGATTTAGTAAAGGAAGTGAAAGATAAAGTGTATATACTAAATGCAGATGATACAATAGTAAGAACCATATCAAGAGAAGATGAAATCAAAATAAGAGCTTTAGATATTGGAAAAGAAGAAGGAATTAAAGAAGGAATAAATGAAGGCATTAAAGAAGGTCATAAGCAAGAACAAATGAAGATTGCCAAGGAAATGTTAAAAGAAGATATGAATATAAAAACCATCGCTAAAATTACAAAATTAAGTGTTGAGCAAATTGAAGATTTAAAAGTTAAGAATTAACAAAGAAATAAAATATTCTTTGTTTTTTAATATAAAAGTGTCAAGTAAATGTTTAATTTCACAAATAAATAAATATTTTTGGTAAAATTAATTGCTATTTTAAAAATAGTTGGTTATAATAAAAATAGATAATAAAGGAGGAGATAACTTTGAAAGAAGCAACAGGTGAATTAAATATGACAGTTGTAACTGTAGTAGCAATCGGTGTAATTTTAGCATTCTTTTATGTATTTATTTGGCCTTCAATTAAAACAGGTATGGCATTAAATACTGCTTGTAATGCTGCCGGAACAGGAGATTATGATATGACCACTGATGATGGCATAATACATTGTGAAGGTGGATCTTGTACTTATAAGGATGCTAATGGTCAAGAAAATACAAAAGCTTGTGCTGGTTAGTATTTTAGGAGTAAAGTAAATGAAAGAAGCAACAGGTGAATTAAATGCCACTGTTGTTGTAATGTTGGCTATTGGAGTTCTGATGGCCTTTTTTTACTATACTTTGTGGCCTTTAATTAAAAATAATTTTGACAGAAATTCACAATGTAGCAAAGCCATTTGTGAAAAATGTGAAAATAAGGATGGTTGTGACTATGTAACTTGTCATGTTAAAGGTGATGAGTCTAATACATTTGAATGTGTTTATAAAGGGTAGGAAGTGAATTATGAAAGAAGCGATTGGTGGTGTATCTATATTTCAAATAGCAATTCTATTTATATTGGTTTTTGCTGGCATAATGTGCTTAACAATCAATCATTCAAAAGCTTTTTCTGTTAAAGATGAAATTCTTAATATCATTCAAAATGATAAATTTGCTAGTCATAAAGAAGGAGAAAATTATGTTTTGAATGAAGATGTAGCTTTAAAAATTGCTGAAGAAATGAATCTAGCTGGTTATAGAGTAACTGGTAAATGTCCCGATGACTTCCAAGGCTATAACCGTGAAGGTGGATTAACAAATAGTAATGCTTCCTATTGTGTAAGAATAAATGATGTTGCTAAAACTTTTAGTGATGCTGCAATAGAAGAATGTAAAAATAATAAATGTGAAGTAAAAAAATCTAAATATCCTTCAATGGTTTATTATGATGTAATATTATTTTATCAATTGGATATTCCAATTATTAATAGTATTATGAATTTTAAAATTTATGGCACTACTAAAACGATAATGGGGTAATATATGAGACAAAGTATTGGAACAACGACAACTTTTCAAATAATATTGGCTCTTACCTTGATATTCTCAGCATTTTTAGCTTTAGCAATCACATATAATAGAGTTTATAAACTTAAAAATGAAACTGTTTCGATAATTGAAAAATATGAAGGAACCAATGATAAAGCCTTAAAAATTGTTAATAATTATTTAGTTAATAGTGGTTATCATGAAACAGGAAGATGTGAAGAAGGCGAATATGGTATGCTTAGTCTAGATGATACATTGTATGAACTAGCTCAAAATGATAAAGAGTATGCCTATTGTCTTAGTTATAATTGTCAAAATGCCAGATGTCGTGTAGGAAATAATAATTATATTTATTATAATATTAAATTGTTTTTTAGATTTAATGTCCCATTTTTTGGGGATTTAACTAATTTTAGTATTAAAGGACAAACTAAAGATATTAAACTATATAGTGAAAATCAAAAATTAAGTTAGGAGTGTATATATGAATGTTATAGTATCTAATAAGTATCAAGCCCTACTTGGTACCTTAAATATTGATGTCATTAAAACAATTAATGGAGAATTTTCCGTCCAAGATTTAGCTAGTCAATTTTCAAATTTTTTCTATAATAAAATGGTTATTGATATAACAGCTATTAAAAATTATGAAAATATTCAAACGATGCGAGAATTATCCATTAATTTTGATATGGATAAAGTTATTATTTTATTAGATGATTCGCCCAAAGTTAATTCTCCCCAATTTTTAAGTCAATTAGTATCAATTGGTATTTATAATTTTACTAGAAGTATTGATTCCATACCATTTTTAATTCAAAATTCGAATACTTATAAAGATGTAGCTAATTATCAAAGCTTAGATGTTAGTCCAATTAAGACCACGTTTAATAGAGAAGAAGTAGCAAATGTTAAATTAGAAAAGAGAATTATTGGTTTTAAGAATGTTACTGATCATGCCGGAGCGACGACTTTAATTTATATGCTAAAGAAACATTTACAAAATGCTTATAAAGTAAAAGCAATTGAAATAAATAATTATGATTTTGAATATTTTAATGATAAATCTTTAAAAAGTGTTGATTTTATGAATGCTTCTTTTGAAATATCTAATAGTAATGCGGATGTTATATTAGTCGATTTAAATGATGCTGAAGAAAATTTATGTAATGAAGTAATTTATTTAATTGAACCAGGTATTTTAAAATTAAATAAGTTAATTAGAACAGATCGGAAAATATTTGATAAATTAAGAAATAAAAAAATTGTTTTAAATCGAAGTGTTTTAAATAATAATGATGTGTCTGATTTTGAATATGAAAGTGGTAGTAAAGTATTCTTTAATATTCCTTGTTTAGATGAAAAATTAGATAATAATAAGAAAATAACGGAATTTTTAATTGCTTTAGGTTTTTCTAGATTAAATGAAGAAAATAATAAAAAATGATAAATAAATGTAAAATTTTAGCAATTTTATTGACTTTCAATAATTAATTAGTTAAAATTTAATTAGAAAAAGGAGAAAGAAGGTTTTTTATGTTAATTGGAGGTTTTTGCGCTGATACAGCAAATATTTGGAATGTTTTAGGATATGTAGTAACAATTATTAAAATCGTTATTCCATTAATTTTAATTATTTTAGGAATGATTGATTTAGGTAAGGCTGTTATATCAAGTGATGAAAAAGCTATGAGTAAATCAGTAAGTGCTTTACTTAAAAGATTTATAGCAGCAGTTATTGTATTCTTTATACCAACCATTGTAAGTGCTCTATTTAATGCATTGGCATTAATGTCAGATGCCACTAAAGCAGATTATAATGTTTGCGTTCAATGTTTAACTGGTGGTAGTTGCGATACTTCAACAGCTGCAGCTAACATGACAAAATAATTATTAATGTTTGTAAAACTTTATCATTTGATAGAGTTTTTTTATGAAACAACAACAAAAAAATTAATAATGGACTTTATTATAACAATTTGATACAATTATTTTGTAATTGGAGTGAGTATTGTGAGAAAAAAATATATTAGTATAGTATTTATTTTAATTTTTACTCTTTTGTTTATGCCTAGTTTAACTTTAGCGGGTAGTAAAAAGGATGATACTAGTGATAATGGTACTGTTTGTGATGATGACTATATTCAAGTTGGTAATAGTGGTATTTGTGAAAAAGTTTATAAAAATGCTTATAATAATTTAATAGATCCAACTCTTGCCTGTAAGTTTGAAAATCATAGTGGAGAAGTTTGTCTAATTGTAACTGGTACGCATGATTGTCATTGTGAATATACCCTTTCAGATGCTAAAAAGAATCCTGAAAAGTATGAAGATTATGATGTAAATGAAAGTTATTTAAATCCCGAAAATAGAAATGAAGAACGGTATCAAAAATATGATAATCTAAGTATTCAATTTAATCCAGAAGATCCAAGATTGGATTATCATAGTTTATGTAATAATGATGGCATAAGACATGCTGTTAAAATAATTGGTTATGTTATAAGTATATGTAAGTGGGTAGTTCCGTTAATAATAATAGTTTTAGGAATGATAGATTTCTCTAAAGCGGTTATCTCAAGTGATGAAAAGGCAATTAGTAAAGCTACATCATCTTTAATAAAAAGATTTATAGCGGGTGTGGTAGTGGTTTTAGTGCCAACAATTGTTATGGCTATTCTTAATGCAATAAAAGTAACAAATGGTTTAGAAAATACTGAATTTGGAGAATGTACAACTTGTTTATTTAATCCTGGAAATTGTAAATAATGAAGAATTTCTTACTTAATAATAATCATGGATTAGAAATTAAAATTTTTAGTTTAACTCATTATTTAACTATTTTATTAGTATTATTTATTATTGTTTTAATAATTAGAAATTCAATTAAACTAGAAAATTTATCTAATAAAGATAAAAAATTTATTAGATATTTTTTTGGTAGTATTTTACTTATCAATTTAATAATCAGAAGAGGTAGTTTTATCTATTATGGTTATTATGATTATAATTATCATTTAGATATTAATTTTTGTAATTTTACTAATATTATGTTTATAATATATTGCTTTAGTGGTTCTAAAAAAATATATAATTTTTGCTTTTATTTGACTTTTATTGGTCCTTTAATGGCTATTTTATTCCCATCAGTAAATATTTCACCTCTAAATTATTCGTTTTATTCATATATTATAATTCATCATTTTGTTTTTATTTTTAATTTCATTTTTATGTATCTTGAAAATAAAGAATATAATAGTAAAGACTTAATTAAATTTTTAATATTTATTATTATTTATTTTATAACTATAAATATAATTAACTATGTTATAAATACTTATTATAATTTACCTTTAGATTTTATAAATGATGATTTTTTAAATATAGGTATTTTCAAATATTTTTCTTTGCATAATTGGGTTACTTATGTAGTATTTTATGGCTTTGTAATTATTTTAATAATATTTGGTAATCTAATTTTAATAATTAAAACAAAAAATTTAAATAAAAAAAATTACTTTTTGTAGTTTTTTTCTTTATTATATGATAAAATTTATGTATAATATAGTTTTGTGACTAGGGGAATTATTATATGAAGAAGAGTATTTTATTAATAATTATAAGTTTATGTATGGTAAATATGCCATTACTAGTTTTAGCTATTAAAAAAGATAATGTTAGTTTTATAGTAGAAAATGTTCAAAGTAATACAACACTTGAATTTAATCCAGTTGAAAATCAAGATTGTACATCTTTATTAGGAAGTCCAAGTGAAGATTATACACCAGCATTTTATTTAACTAAAGCTTTTCATGTTTTAAAATATGCTGGTATAGTTATTTTAGTTGTTATGAGTGTAATTGATTTTGTTACAGCAGTAACTTCTAGTGATAATGATGCTTTAATAAAGGCTACAAGAAAGACAATAATTCGTTTAGTTTTATGTGTAATTATATTTATGTTGCCATATTTAATTGAATTTGTTTTAAAATATTTAAACGATCGTGCAATCGATTTGTGTGGTATAAAGTAGGTGAATGTTATGAGTGATTTAGTATTATTAGGTCTTCCTTCATTTAGTGCAATAATAGATTCCATAGGAGTTTATTTAGCAGCTTTATTATATAAAGGTGTAGCTCTTGTATTTAAAGTGTTTTTAATACTTGCCAATGGCAAATTAGTTGATTCTGATCAATATACTACTTTAATTACCAATTTTTATGTCATTATTGGTATAGTAATGCTATTTACTTTAGCATTTGCACTACTTAGAGGCATGATTAATCCAGATGATAAAAAGCAAGGAACAGAAACGGTTAAAAAAGTAATTCTTAATCTTGTAACTTCTTCACTTATAATGGCTGTGTTGCCAACTATTTTTGCTTTTGCTTTTGATTTTCAAAATTCAGTATTAATAAGACAAAACACTATTGGTAGATTTTTTGGCTATGGTGGAACTGCCGGTGTAGATCTTGCTATAGATCAAGGCGCTAATCAAATGGCTAATGGTGTGTTTACTGCTTTTTTTAATGTAAATCAACAAGCATGTGATGAAGGAGATTCTATAACAGATTGTCAAAAAAAAGTTAAAGATAATGATGATGATAAAACTTTCTATGAAGTTATGGAAGAAGTAGATGCTACTGGTCAATTTGGTTTATATAGTAGTTTTTCAGAAAAAATTGGAAATGATAATGAAATAGATCATAACTGGATATTTAATATAATCGCTGGTGGTTTTATGGCTTATGTTGCTATATCCTTTTGCTTTGATATGGCCATTCGAATGATTAAATTAATTTTTTATCAACTAATTGCACCAGTTCCGGTATTTTTAAGAGTTGTGCCAAATGGTAAGTTAAGTGGTACTTTTAATCAATGGTTAAAAGTAACTGTTACTTGTTATTTAGAGGTCTTTATTCGTATCTTAATATTCTATTTCTGCATTTATTTATTTAATAGTTTATTTGGTTCAAATGGTTATGGAGCAAATATGAGTTTCTTAAATGGTACAGCATATGGTGTAGGATTATATGTAAAAGCTTTTATTATTATGGGCATTATTATGTTTATGAAACAAGCTCCTAAATTAATATCTGAAATAACTGGTATTGATTCAGGTAATATGAAACTTGGTATCAAAGATAAATTAAAAGATGGTGGATTTTTCTCTGTAGTTAATGCTGCTGGTGGTTTAGTGACTGGGGGAATTCCTGGTGCAGTAAGAGGTTTTAGATATGGTAGCAAAAATGCTGATTTTAGACATATGGGTCAAGAAGCTGCTAAAAGAAGGGAATTTAGAGATGCTTTAGAAGCTGGTGCAACTAGATTTCAAATATATAAAGATAGATTAAGACAATCTTTTGGCTTTGATTCTAGTTATGATGCTGAAGAAAGAAAAATTGAAAAAGAGGAAGAATTAATAACTAATCAAACTGGAAAGAATATCGAATATGTAAATTCTAAGGGTGAAAAAGTTGTTATAGGAACTGATGGTAAAGTAACTATTAATGGAAATCTTGTAACTAATCGAGCTGATGGTAAATTTGAAGTTAATCAAATGACTATTGAAGATATGGAAGCACAAAAGGCCGAAAACGTTCGAGCAATGGGTGACTATAATGAACAATTAAGAATGAAAGATAAACTAATAAAATTTGGTGGTGCGCAAATTCAATTTAAATCAAATATTAAAGGCGAAGCCGAAAAGAAAATTGATGAACCAGGTTCTAAGCAAAAAGGACATATTACTTATGACGCTATAGAAGAAGTACTTGATGAAAAAACAGGTAAAATGGTTAAAAAAACAGTTCAAAAAGATTTTGAAGGCACCTTTGCTCAAATTCAAGAATTTATTAATAAGGATTTAGATCCAGAACAAAGACAAAAATATAACTTAAATGCAATCCGTGATGAAATGATAAAAGAATTTGTTAGAAAAGAACTACATTCAGCTGATGATAATAAAACGAAACAGGATATGGTTGCGGGCTTTACATCTATTATGAATAATGGTGGTTATTCTTATAAATATAGAGATAGTTCTGGAAATATCTTAGATGGTCGCATTGATGTAGAACAAAATCAAGATGGATCATTTAAAGTTAAACAAACGAGAACAAATGCTGATGGGACATCTACTGAGGTAATTTTATCAGATTTATATCATGATCAATATGATATTGTTGATGCAATCGATAAGATTGCCAAATCAAGTAATGGTATTTTGAATTTAGAAAAGCAAAATATTGACGAAACTCTTATTGATCCGTTACGTACTGCTAATGAAAACTTAGATAATATTGTTAAAACAGCTAAAGAAGCAAAAGAAGCAAGAAAAAAAGCACCAGAACAGCGAAAAAGAGAATTATCCAAAAAATATACTGCTAAAAGCAATAAAAATTAATTTTTAAGGAGGGAATAAAAAGGTGAATAATAATTATTTAATACCGGCTAATTCAAAGAAAAGCCAATTAATACTCGGTTT
>CANPYA010000004.1 GCA_947587565.1 uncultured Bacilli bacterium
CAATTATTAATATTAACATTACCTAAAGAATCACCAATAAATCCCCCAATACTTATATTTTTTTCTTCAGGTGTATTTATAGATACTTCATTATTATTATAAGAATTATTTATAGTTATATTAGAAGTATCAACACCATAACCTATTAAACCTCCTACAATTGAGCCTATAGTATTACTTATTTCACCTTCATTATGACTATTGTCTATTTCTACTGCTCCATTAATTCTACCAACTAATCCTCCTTCAGCAGTTTTAGCATTTGTTACCTCACCAGCATTGTAAGAATTTTTTATTTTAGTTATTGAATTACCATCTGAACGATCTCTTCCAAGTAATCCGCCAGCATTATTACTATTTAAATTACTTATTTGACCTTGATTATAACTATTTTCTATTATTAATTCATTTCCTGACATACTAACACAACCAACTAAACCGCCGACATTTCCGCCTTCTTGTATTGTTCCCATATTAACACTATTTTTTATTGTTAAATTTCTTGAAACAGCTCCAACTATTCCTCCTGTTGAGTTACCTTTTCCTTGTATATTTATTTCATTTTGGCAATTTTCTATTACTACTGTTCCTATCGTAAATCCAACTATTCCGCCAGCATCAACTACATCAGTAGTATCAATACTACCACTTATAGTTAAATTTTTTATAATGCTATTCTCAATAGTTCCAAATAATCCAGTTCTATTATTATAAATCTTATTTAAAATATATAAATTATCTAATCTTTTATTATTGCCATCAAAATTTCCTTGAAAATTAGTAGTTAAATTTCCTATCGGTATAAAACCAGTTCCTTCTCTATTAGTTAATTCTTCTTTAATTCCTTCTATACTATTAACTCCATTAATATCACCAAAACCGGTATCATTATATTTCATGTAACTGTCATTTTCATTAAAGTCTAAATTTTGCATCAACATAAAATTTTTATTTTTATAAACATTTAAATCTTTATTAACTGAATTACTTAGTCTTACTAAGTCTTCAATATAATTTATTTGATATGGTTCATCTTCTGTTCCTAATCCTTTAAATAAATTATCATAATAAAGATAACAATAAACACTTTGCTTTGTTTTAATTGTGATTCCGTTATTTCCACCATTATATGTTAAAGCATCAACACTATTACCATTTTTATCTACACAACCACTTTTGATTCTATTTAAGGTATAGCCATCGGTTGGAAATATTGTACTATCTAACTTTTGATATTCACCTGTTTGATAATCACTTTCAACCATTATTGCTAGTCCACTTTTATTTATATCACCTTTTAATTTTACTTTAGGAAGTTCTTTATAAGCATGAGAATTATTTAATACTAAAAACATACTAGTTACTATTACTAATACTATACTTACTAACAATAATTTTTTATGTTTCTTTAAGTACTTCATATTCTTCCTCTACCTTTATTATGGAACATATTATATACGTTTATTATCAATTTTCATTATATACTAATTACGTATATTTTTCAATCAATTTAAAACAGAATAAGTTCTTTACCTATTCTGTTTTTATTATAGTATTCCCCCCCCGATTGTCAATATTATTCTTCTATAACATAGGGATATTTTAATGTACCATTACCTTTTAACTTAGAGTCGCTTGTTAAATAAAAGACTGGTCTTATAGAATAATAATTTTCAGCATAACCCCAAGCAGTATCTACTCCATTATCTTTAATACATATAGGAGTATAATAATCAGCATAAATTAAATACCCATATCTATTCATTGTCCATTCATAAAATGTAGGAGGATTTTCTTTTGTTGTACTTAATTCTCGTGAATCATTATTTCCTAAATATAGCCAATTATCCATTCTATTGGCTCCTGATAAACTTTCTGGATGAGAAAAATAATAATCATAAAGATACATAAGTCCTACTTTGTTTGTTACAGAACTTTCCCAAACATCACTTTCTAAAATTCGACATACTTCTACTCCTAATAATTCTCCTGAATCAGTTTCTTGGCACATTACATTTGATTCACCTTTTCGTGATGTCGGAACTTTAACAGAGTGAGTGGTAGGAATTTGACCTGTTGTTGCTTGATAAAATTTTTCAATAGATTCAGATGCCTCAAATGCTGCCGAATCACCATATAACCAATCCTTTGTTTCCATTTTTTCTTGCCAATTTATCCCATTATCATTCTTCGGAACATAACTTTCATTATCAAGATAAATTTCGTCTAAGTTTTTGTAAATCTCAGTATCAGGCCACTTCACATCTGCAAAATTATCAGTAGACCATTGAATACTATCATTTAAAGCTTCTTTTTTAATTAATTTCATTTCACCGGTATCAGTGATTCCAATAATGCGATATAAATAATGATCACTATCATTAAGACATTTTTCACGATTATTAGTACCAAAACAAATATAATTATTATTTACTTCATCTTTTGTTCCTTGATAACGGTACATACCCCCAAATTCTTCTGTACTAAGATTAACTGGTTTAGAATTAATAATATCTACTCCTGTTTTTTCATAATCTATTTCAAATGGTTCTGATATTGTTCCTTCCCCAATTAATTCTATATCTGATGTAAGATAGAAAGTAGGTCGAACAACATTTGAATCGGCAACACCATCATTAAATGCACCTCCAGATGCAATAATTGTCCAGACATAATAAAGATTATCTGAAGTATTAAAACCATAACGACTCATTGTCCATTCATCAATATTTGTTAATTGATTGTGACTTATATGTATCCAACTATTTAAGGCATTTTCTCTATTTCCTGGTTTTCCGGCATCTAACTCACTTGTTTTATAGGCATATAAATAATCAGATATATACATTAATCCTAATGGAGCTTCAATTCTTTTATTCCATTTTTCAGTTTGACTTTCAATACCTACTTCTGTTTTTTTATAAAATGTTGCTTCACTATTTCCACTTTCTATTTTATATATTGTATCATCATTGTAATTACCTCTACTTATTGTATCACCATATAACCATGAATGATCATTTACTATAAATTGCTTTAAATTATTATTTAAACTATAATAATAGGAATCATTTAATTGTTGAAATAATAAACTTTGAGGCCAGTTTATATCTGCACTATAATCATTATTCCATTTTACTTTCTCGGTTAAAGCGGTCTTTTTGATAACTTTTAATTCCCCAGTATCAGTTATACCAATAATTCGATACATATCATCATTAGTATCCGCTGGACAACTTTCGGTGGTACAACAATTATCGCCTAGACAGATATAATTTCTGATATCATCAGTATATATTCCTTGATAACGGTACACATCTCCAACTATGTCTTCACTTAATGAACCACTTGTATCTTTACTTCTTAAATATTCTAACATTTCATTCTTATCAAAATATAACGAACAATATACTGTTTTATTACTAGTTATTGTAACGCTACTTCCTAAGCTACTTATAGCATTTTCCACAGGATTATCATTTTCATCAACACATTTGCTTAAACTTTTATTGACATAATAACCTTTTGGAAACAAATCATCATTTTTATATTCTACATATCCATCATTTTCTTGAATAAACATAGCAAATTGTTTTTTAGTTATTTTATTTTCTTCCTTATTTATTTCTTTATGCAAAAAAGATTGGTATGTTAAACTACCCATTATTATTTCTATTACAAGAAGAATTGTTATCAATATTTTTCTATATTTCAATCTCATAAGACACATCTTCTATCCTATGATTTTATTATAAAATATTACCCCCCCCAGTCAACATTTTTTTCTCTAAATTTTTAAAAATTATCTAGCAAGTTCAATTAATTTATCTAATAATTCACTATAACTTATGCCTGCATTTTCCATTAATTTGGGATACATACTTATTTCCGTAAATCCTGGTAAGGTATTAATTTCGTTAAGAATAATTTTGTTAGTCCCTTCTTGAATGAAAAAATCTACTCGGGATAGTCCTTCACAATTACAAACCTGATATGCTTTTTTAGCTACTTCTTGAACACTCTTAATTAACTTTTCATCAATATTTGCGGGTATAACTGTATTAACAACACTATTATTATATTTAGAATCAAATGAATAGAAATTATCATCTGCTAAAACTTCACCTAAAGTACTAGCTACTAAATCATTATTGCCTAATACAGCACATTCTACTTCTCTTCCCCTGACACCTTCTTCAATTAAAACTTTAGTATCATACTTAAATGAGTCTTCTAAATATTTATAAAATTCTTCATAAGTCGTAACTTTATTCACCCCAACAGAAGAACCCGAATTAACGGCTTTAATAAATATTGGTAATTCATATTCTTTTTTTACAAATTCTAATATTTCTTCTTTTGTTACTTTCTTATAATCTCCATTATTAACTAAAATATATTGATTTTTATATTTTTTAACACAAATTCCTTTAGCAACATTTATCCCATTGGCTTTTAAAAGCATTTTGGTATATTCTTTATCCATACAAATAGAAGATGCTAAAGTATGACAACCAACATATCTTTTACCAAGTAAACTTAAGAAACCTTGAATTGTGCCATCTTCTCCATTTCGACCATGTAAAACGGGAAAAACGACATCAATATCTTTTAAATAACCCACAATATTATCAATTTTTTTAATTTCTTCAACCTTATCATTAATGGTTAATATTTTAATTTCTTGAACATCTTTAGTATATTCATAAAATTCACCATCTTCACTAATATAAATGGGATAAATAGTATATTTATTTTTATCTAAATGACTAATTACACTAGTACCAGATACTATTGAAACTTGATGTTCATTAGATTTACCTCCAAAAATAACCGCAACTTTCAAATTATTAATCCTCCTTTAAGGCCTCATAAATTTTCATAAAATGCATGCCATTGGATGCTTTAATTAAAACATTATCATCTTTTCTTAAAATACTTTTTAAATCTTTAATGGCCTCTTTATTATCATTGTATGTTAAAATATTTTCTTTGTTAAAACCTAAATCAAGACTTTTTTTCGCAATAAAAGAAGCATAATTTCCTACAGTTACTAATATATCAATTTTATTTTTTAAAATAAATTCTCCTAAAGATTCATGTAGGCTTTGACTATAGTCACCTAATTCTAACATATCTCCTAAAATGGCAATCTTTCTCCCCTTTAAAGTTCCTAAATAATTTAGGGCACTAACCATCGAATCATAATTAGCATTGTAACAATCATTAATAATTAACATATTATGAATTTTTTCTATTTCCATTCTTCTTTTAGATAAATGATAATTTAAAATACCTTTTTGGATATTTTCTAATGAAATATTAAAATATTTACCTACGGATATAGCTGCTAGAGAATTCAATATAAAATGTTCTCCGGGAGTATTTATTTGCATAACTTTCTTATTTTCTTTATCAATACTAAATTTACTATTAAATTCATTCATTTCAATATTA
Source organism: uncultured Bacilli bacterium (assembly GCA_947587565.1). GTDB lineage: Bacteria > Bacillota_I > Bacilli_A > RF39 > UBA660 > SIG200. The sequence goes on from CANPYA010000004.1 coordinate 5,458, forward strand.
TAAGCTCTTAAATCGCCATTATTGATGCCATAAGTAATAATTGGTAAATTACCTTTATTTTTCATATACCAATTTTGTAACAAATCATTATCAGCATTAATTATTATTTTTTTATCTTCCATACCATCTAATATTTCTAATTTAGCTTTTAAAATATTTTCTCTAGAACCAAGTTTTCCAATATGGGCTGTTCCAACATTTGTAATAAGACTTAATGTGGGTTCGGCAATTTTAGAAAGAGTACTTATTTCTCCTAAAGAATTCATACCCATTTCGACAACCAACATATTATGATCTTTTAATTTTAAAATTGTTAAAGGTAACCCTAAATGATTATTAAAATTACCTTCCGTTTTTAAAACATTAAATTCGGTTTTTAGAACACTTGCTACTAAATCTTTCGTGCTAGTTTTTCCTACGCTACCAGTTATGGCAACTACAGGAATATCATATAATTTTCTTTTTAAATGGGCTAAAGTTTGTAAGCATTTTAAAGTATCAGATACTAAAACAATAAAAGCATCCGGATATTTTTTTAATTCTTCTTTATCTAAAGAAATATCTTTATTTAAAATACATCCTTTAGCCCCTTTTCCTAACGCATCAAGATACATAGTATTTCCATCAAAGACTTCCCCTTTAATACCCACAAAAATATCATTCTTTATAATCGTTCTCGTATCAGTTGAAAAATTATCTAAGATAATATCTTTACTACCTTGAATTAAAATACCATCACAATCATTTATTATATTATTAACATTTAAATCTTTCATAAACTACCTTTCAATTAATTCTTTTACTATATTATATAACTTTTCATTGGCTTCTTCTAAAGACATATTTCCTACTTTAAAAGGTTCACCAAATATTATTTTTAAATTATGAGTACGAAAATGATAATTACCCGTTATCGCAAAAGGAACAATGGTGGCATTAGTTTTCTTGGCCATCGAAACTGCTCCAAATTTAAATGGCAATAGAATTTCTTTGGTTTTATTTCTAGTTCCTTCCGGAAATAATCCTAAAGCAAGACCATTTTCTAAAACTTCAATGGCTTTGGTTTTGGCATTCTCATCATGAATTTCTCGATCTACCGGTATACAACCTACACCTTTAAAAAACCATCTAGTTTTATAATCTCTAAAATATTCTATCTTCGCCATATAATGAATTGGCCTATCTGTTTCCAGCATAGCTAAACATTGATCCATTATATGAATATGATTACCAACTATAATTATTGGCCCATCTTTTGGAATAACTTTACTATTCACAGCTTTATAAGGATAATAAAATTTAAATAACCATTTTAATGAATACTTACCTAAATTATAACCAAACATCCCAAATTCATTTTTCCGAAATGATTTGAAAATTAAAAAGATTATATATAGGCATAGAAGGATTAAAAATATTAATAACCAAATCATAGTTAGTCACCCTATATATAATCATATCATAAAATTATTTATTAATGTATATTTTTTCTATCTTGGACTAACAACTAAACGAAATCCTACATAATTGATTGCAGAACCAGAATATTTATGAAAATAGAACTGACTTGTTATTACTCCATTTCCATAATCAGCACTTCGATCAAACCACGGATTGGAGCTTTCAACAAAATCTGCAAAATCAACATACCAAGAATTATGATTTCTTATACTTCCTTCACCATCATAATATTCATAAAATGGTCCCATTTCACCAGTGGCATCTCCTAAAATTCGATTATTATATGATGTAGAAGTACTTTGTTCACTATAAATATCAAAATAATTTTTATATATTCCCGTTAATTCAGTTAATTCAAATTCGCTATTTCCTACTTTGCCCATCATATATGCTGCCACATATTCATGAGCACCACCGGCCATGTCATATACTCCAGTTATGTTTCCTGTAGTACTGGCAAGATAACATATTTCTTTATTGTATGGATTAGTTATATCATCTGTTTTTCCACTTTTTCCTGGATAAGAATTTTGATTTGTCCCATCAGCAGCACAATACCAGTCTTAAAATCAGAATTATTATTAATTCTAACTTCCGAACCTAAGCCATATATTGAATGGGAAAGATATGCTACTGCTCCCCATTCTGTATTCTTCATCATATGACTTTCTAAACTTCTAGCATAATTATAACTTGACATAAAGAAGTTTTTCACAGTATTGCCACGCCATGAGTAGACATTAGGCTTTATTATTATTCTGTTACTTGTTTCTTTATCTTGTTGAGCCCCAGCTTTTGTCCATGAGTCATCTATTGTAAATGATTCACCATTATCTCCATCTTGATTATATCCTGTCTCAAATTTTCCTACCCAAATGCCATTTAAATCTTTATCACCTAGAGTAAATGCTGGATGAGTATAATATTTATCTAGTTGGGCTTCATCTTCACTCATCTTGGGATTAGTTTTAACATCTCCAAATTTAATATCAATTATTCTTGCTTTATTAAAAGCATTTTGAGTTGACGTCTCATAATTAGTATTAGTTAATGCCTCAGTTATTCTTGGAGCACTATCATATTCGCCCATATTCCATATTTTATAACTATATCTTGGTATCCACACAAAATAACTTTCAATATCATTTTCATTTATAATATCACTAGTTTTATAAGTATAATTTTTTTCACCACCATTTTTTGGATTATCAACTAGTATAACTGCATTCGCCCATCTTTTTTCACTATAATCATACCAGGAGGTATTTAAATTTGCATAATGAACTGTTCCATCATCATCTATTGTGACAGGAATTAATTTTTTATTACTATTTTCTACTTCTAAAATAGGATCAGCTCCATTCAAAGTTTTATCTACCCATTTTGTTTTTAATAATCCAGATTTTTCATATAAATCATCAATTGTTTCTTGCACATTAGTATATTTTCCCTTACTATTAGTATTATCATACGAAATATTTTTACTTCTAATTATAGTCTCTGCAGCATATACCACAGTTACTGATAATACTATTCCTATTAATATACCTAGAAATAATTTATAATCTTTCTTCATTAGTTTCCTCCTGTATATAGTTAATTACTAGGTGATAAAACAAGACGTGAACTACCACCATCACGCTCTACACCATTGTCCATAAAGAAGTAGAACTGACCGGCAAAACCTCCATCATCGTAAGCTCCACCTCGAAAGAACCACGAACTCGTTGGATTCACGAAGTACGAAGAACTGACATACCAAGCACTATGATATCTTAGAATACCCACGGAACTAGAAACACCAGAATGTCCTTCGCTATTAAAATATTCATAAAATGGTCCCATTTCTCCTGTGGCATCTCCTAAGATTCTTTTATTATAGGAAGTTACATCACTATCGGCATTATATACATCAACATAATCTTTATAAGTTGTAGTTAATTCAATTAATTCAAATCCACTTTTTCTTACTGAACCACTAACATATGCAACAACATATTCCCAAGCTCCACCACTCATATCATACACTCCCGTTATATTTCCAGTTGTACTGGCTAAGTATCCTTCCCCAGTATTATAAGGCTTAGTTTTACTTGTTTCTTTAGTTGGTAAAGCTTCGTCATATGTACCAATTCTTGTTTCTTGATTAGTACCTGCTGCTGCTCCATATCCCGTTACATATAAAGAATTATTGTTGATATTAACTTGTCCACCTAAACCATATACGGAATGAGAAAGATAGGCTACTGCTCCCCATTCCGTATTCTTCATCATATGACTTTCTAATTTCCTATCATAATTAAATGCAGATAAGAACATATTTTTTACTGTGTTATATCGCCATGAATAGACATTAGGTTTGACTATTATTCTATTACTTGCTTCTGTATTTTGTTGTGCACCAACAGTTGTCCATGAAGTATCTATGGTAAATGGTTCACCATTATTTCCATCTTGATTATATCCCGTTTCAAACTTACCTACCCAAATACCATTTAAATCTTTATCACCTAAAGTAAATGCTGGATGGGTATAATAGTTATCTAATTTGGCTTCACTTTCGGGCATTTTAGGATTTGTCTTAACATCACCAAATTTAATATCAATTATTCTTGCTTTATTAAAAGCATTTTGTGGTGATGTTTCATAATTAGCATCGGTTAACGTTGTTATATTTGGTGCACTATCATAATTACCCATATTCCAGATCTTATAACTATATCTTGGTATCCACACAAAATAACTTTCGATATCATTTTCATTTATTATGTCACCAGTTTTATAAGTATCTTTTTTCTTGTCAACTAATATTACCGCATTTGCCCATCTTTTTTTGGCATAGTTATACCATTCGGTATAAAGATTGGCATATTTGACTTTTCCATTTTTATCTATTGTTACCGGTATTAATTTTTTTGTACTTCCTTCAACCTCTAAAACGGGATCGGCTCCATTTAGGTCTTTTTCTCCCCATTTTTCTTTTAATAATCCTGCCCTTTCATATAATTCATCGATTGATTCTTGTACATTAGTGAAACTTCCTCCACTGGTTTTATTATCATATGAAACATTAATACTTTCGATTATTGTTTCAGTAGCATAGACAAATGTTACAGACATTATTCCGATTATTATTCCTATAAATATCTTCTTCATTCTTCACCTACTTAAGTAATGTATATAACTCATCCAAAGCACATTGAACTGTTACACAACTTGTTCCACTTTTCTCAGGATTATATGTTAATATAGTTGAATTTAATTTTTCAAAATATAAAGTACAATAGATGGTTTTGTTACTAGTTACCGTAACACTTTCCCCATCACTTGCTAAAACATCTTCAACTCTTTCACCTTTATCATCATTACAATAACTTAAATTGGGATTTAAATAATAACCTTTAGGAAATAAACTATCGCCCGTATATTCTTTATAACCATTACCATCATTAACATACATGGCAAATTGTTTATTGTGATATGTTTCTTTTTCACTATTCACTTTTCTATGCAAAAAAGATTGGTATGTTAAATTTACCAATATTATTTCTACTACTAGAAGAATTGTTACTATAATTTTTTTATTTTTCTTCATCATAAGACACATCTTCTATCCTATGATTTTATTATAAAATATTACCCCCCCCAGTCAACATTTTTTCAAAATTTTTTGAACAATTTATTTTGCAGGATTTTTATTTATTAATGTATAGTTTTCTTTCTCTTGGTGTAAAAAGTTCTCTTAGATTAGCAAAATAATTTTTAATAAATTCTGGGTATTCGGAAGGTGTCATTTCTTTTTTATTTTCTACTAATTTTCTATATGCCCATAAAATAAAATTAATATTACCATTACTTTCTTTAATTAAAGTAGTTATTAATTCATCATTTAATAAAGGACTATCAGGATTCAAATCATAAGTATCACTTAATATCTTTTTAACTGATTCTAATTCATTAGTGTAACTTACTTCAATTACTTTAGTATTTGGTATATTAATATTAGGTTTACTTGATAAAGTAATTAAATAATGAAAATATTTATTTAAAATATTAAACATATATGGTTGATAAATGTTATCAAATACCCCAATATTATCAAAGTTATCAATAATAATAACTAATCGATCTTGAATATCTTTGGAAATTAAATTATTAAGTCTTTGAAATAATAATTCTGGATTGTTAAGTAATTCTTCCATTACAAAGACTCTTTTAGAATCATTAGTCATTAATAATATTTCCATTTGCTCTAATAAAGCATTAATTTCACTTTCAAAATGGCTATATTTTTTAAGATAATTTTCAATTGTTTCTTCAATTTTGATACTTAATAATATCTTTTGAATTAGTAAAAGTGAATGATATAAACAAAAGTAATTAGGATAATCCATTCTAATTGTTTCGTTAATTGTACCATCTACTATAATATTGTCGGCATTATAATTCTTATTTTTTAAAGCTTTTATAACAACACTTTTTCCTGAACCAGATGGTCCAGTTAAAATAACATTTTCTTTTTTTAAATCAATTTCATTAATTATTTTCGCAACAGGAACCATATAAAACATACTAAAACCCCTTTTCTTTAAATTACAAGTCTGTATTATAGCATATTTTTTCAAAAACCCCAAATTATTTTATGAGAAATGTGAGTGGCTTAAAAATATACGGACTTAAAAAATATAAAATAGTATTAATTATAAACACATACAATATTATATATAAATTACTTTTAAAATTATGCATAATTTTTTCTTTAATTAAATTGTCTTTCCGATAAATAAACATGCCAATCATTAAGCGACCAATCCGAATACATTTTTTAACAAATATTATTAGAAGAATAAAAACGAGTAATTTATTAACAATTAAATAAATTAAAATATATAGAAGACCTTTTATTTTAAAAGCCATATAAAAAGCATTTATTAAAAAACCAAAAGATAAACTTTCATAAAAAAGATAGAATAAACTAAAAGGTATACCAATTACAAAAAAGGAAGAAATTAATAAAAGTGACATAATTGTTAAATATTTTAAAATACCATTATATTTAATAACATTATAATTATTTAAAGTAGTTAATAAATTATTAAGAGTATCTTGATCTAAAAAATGAAAATAAATAATGCCCGCCAAAATACCAATGGCAACGATAGCTAAGACAAATACAAGATAATTACGATTTTTAGAGAGTATTCTTTGCATATTCTTTATCACCTGCTAAAGAATATGCAAAAAGTCTTTTAAAAAGAACTTAAATGTGATATATTTTTATTGCGAGGTGGAAATTTTAATGAATAAAAAAGCCAGAAAGATAGCAACTTGGATTATGTTAATTTTAATGTGTGCTAGTGCAGTTGCTAGTGTTATTATCTATTTTGTAAAATAATGGACTTGAATGTTCATTTTTTTTGCATTCATATTTAAAATAAGAAATAATTTATTATTTAGAAAAAATGTGATAAAATTATACTAAGTGAGGGATTGACAATGGATAGTAAAATATTTAGAGAGTATGATATTCGCGGGAAAGTACCAAGTCAAATTAATGAAGAAGTAGCTTATAAAATTGGATTAGGTTATGGTTCTTACTTACAAGAATTTTTAGGGCAAAAATCTTGTGTTATCGGAAGAGATAATCGTATTTCTTCTAAAGGTTTAAGAGATAGTTTAGTAAAAGGCTTACTCGAAACCGGAATTAATGTTTTAGATTATGGTCTTATAACTACCCCCATGCATTATTATACAAGATATGTGAATAATTTATTTGGGATAATGATTACCGCTAGTCACAATCCAAGTGACGAAAATGGTTTTAAATTTTCTTTTGATGAATATGCTAATGCGCGAGGTGAAATGGTTCAAGAACTAAAAAAATATATTGATAAAGGCAAGTTTTTAAAAGGTAAAGGACATTTAGAAGAAAAAAATATTACTGATGATTATATTGATTATGTTATTAGTCATTTAAAAATGGGTAAGAAAAAAGTTAAAGTTGTTTTAGATCCCGCGAATGGTGTAACTACAACGATTGCGAGAAAAATATATGAAAAATTAAATATTGATTTAACAATTATTAATGAAGAAAATGATGGGACATTTCCAAATCATCATCCGGATCCAACAATTGAAGAAAATTTAGAAGAATTAAAGAAAAAAGTTTTAGAAGTTAAAGCCGATATCGGAATTGGTTTTGATGGTGATGGTGACAGAATTGGCATTATTGATGAAAAAGGTCATATGGTATCTATTGAAAGTTATGCCATAATTATTTTAAGAAATATAATTGATAAAGTTGAAAATAAAAGTTTTTTATATGATGCTAAATGTTCTGATAATTTTAAAGATGAAATATTAAGACTAGGTGGTAAACCAGTAATTTGTCGAACTGGTTCTAGTTATACGCAAGAAAAAGTTTTAAGAGAAAATATTCCATTTGGCATTCAATATGTGGGTCACATTTCTTTAAATGATCGTTTATTTAGTACGGAAAGTGCCATGTATTCTTCTTTGAGACTTATTGAAATATTATCAAAAACGGATAAAACATTAAGTGAACTTGATCAAACTATTCCGAAATATTTTAATACGCCTGAAGAAAAATTTCCTTCAAGTGATACTACAAAATATGAGGTTATTAAAAATATTCAAAAATATTGTGATAAGAAAAATTATAAATATTTAGAAATTGATGGCTTAAAAGTTATGTTTAAAGATGGTTGGGCTTATGTAAGAGCTAGTAATACGGGACCAAATATTACTTTAAGATGTGAATCTAAAAATAAAAAAGACTTAAATAACTTAGTTACATTATTTAAATCTTTAATTGAAATTTATAATAAATAGAAATTGCTAAATTGGCAATTTTTTTATTTGATAATGGCTTCTAGAGCTAAAGTAATCATGTCGTTTAAACTTTTTTCCCGATCTTCCCCACTTAAAACGACATCACTATATTTGGAATCTACGGCCGTTAAGATACAAGATGCTTCTCTATTAAAATGTTTCGCAATATGTAATAGACCAAAAGCTTCCATTTCTTCCCCAATTGGTTGCACATCACTAGGAATTCTATTTAATACTCGGTCATAATCAATATATGGTCCAAAAACATCCATAGTTGTAACATCTCCAACATGAAGTTTATAGCCAAGTTCCTTGGCAGTCTTTTCAATTTTATTATTTAAGTCTTCTGATGGATAAGCAATATGTTCATTTGAATCATCAAAAGTATAAGCAAAATTAGATTCGGAATAAGCCCGACTGGCTAAAATTAAATCGGGAACATTAACCTCTCTACTTACTACCCCACAAGTACCAATTCGTATAATTTTTTTAACATTAAAATAATGGTATAATTCCCAAGAATAAATACCCATACTAGGCATACCCATTCCAGAACCAATAACTGATACCCGAATACCTTTATAGAATCCCGTAAAACCTAACATATTTCGTAAATTACATATTTCTTTAGCATCTTCTAAAAAATTTTCGGCAATATATTTCGCTCTTAACGGATCTCCTGGCATTAAAACAAGTTCCGCAATACTTCCTTTCTCTGCATTAATATGAATAGGATTTTCTCCAATAAACATAAAATCATCTCCTATTATTATTGTACCAAAAAAATGTTCTTTGAAGAACATTTTATCTTTTTTTAGACATAAGTTTACACTAAAATTAATTCTTTATTTTTAAAATCTTTTCCGGCTGTATTAACAAATTCTTCGCTCCCAATAATTGTGACTGGTGCATCTTTATAAGCATTATAATTTAAATCATAATCTATTTTAATTCTTAATTTTAAATCATAATCAATAAATATTTTATTAATAATTTTAATTAGATAACTAATAATGGCTTCATTTTCAGCATTAATATATAAAAGAAAGTCTCCTTCTAAGAAAGATATATCATGAACAATTTTTAAAACACTTAAAATATCACCTTCCGTAATTAATACTTTATTATTTATCTCTTTATCTAAAACTGTTTCGGTATTCGTAAATTCTAAATATTCTAAAATATCATCTACTGTTGGACCTAATCCTAAAGGATTATCTAAATTTAATAATTTGCTAAAATTCTCTAAATCATTAGTTAAATATTCTAATAAAACATCATATATTCCATTATTCATTAGTTCTTTCACTTTCTTCTTCTCTTATTAACCGGTCAATAAATCTTAAAACATTGTGTAAGTCATAAGATACGCCATTAATCGCTTTATAAATATTACTATGCCAATTATTAACGGAGGTATGAAATATTCTTTTAACTCCTAAATCATCTATTTCTCTCATAAATTCAATTAAAACTAATTTCGATAGTTTACTCATTTCAATAAAATTATCAATATTCATAACATAAGTGGCTTCTTCTTTGGCAGGGATTAATTTCTCGGGATTTTGCCAAAATTTTTCTAGAATAACAGCACCCGTACTATAAACAAAAGCATAATAACCAGAAAAAGAATTCTTGCCTTTAATCCGCATTAAATAATTGGAATTATCTAAGATATTTATTCGCTCATCCGTTTCCGCTTGTAAAGCCGCTAAATCTTTTTTATCGGTATTTTTTAAACTTTGACTATTAACAATTACATTACTTTTTTTAATCATTGTCTCTTGGGGTAAAAACTCCCAGTTAACTTCCGCATTTTGACTATTATATAATGCATGTAATTTTTGCATAATGCCAATTTCCCGATAATTATCGCGGTTACTTTCCGTTATTTCTGGTAACACGATGGGTTTTATATCTGGATGTCTAGCTTGCATTTTCATAAACTCATCTTTAAATGTCCATCTCGTATATCTTATTCTTTTACCATTTTCTAAAATAAAAGTAATTTTGGGATCATATTTTCGATTTTCTTTGACAACCTCTTGCAAAGCCTCTTCATAATTATATAAAAAGACATAAGAATTACTTAAATTATTTTCTTCTCTTTCTCTTTTTATATTAAATTCATAGATAATTTTGGCAAACATTAAATAGAATGTGTCGGGGTCAAAACAAGCCGCTAAATCATGATAAGGAAGAGGTTTTTCAAAGAAATCTCCTAAAGTAAGAAGACCAGTATAAATACTATACATTTCCCTGTACATATTTTTTAAATAAGTTGTAAAATCAATTCTATCTTTTAGTGGTAAATAATCTTTTGTGGCATCATCAAAATAAATTGATTCAATTTCATTATTGATTAAATCTTGTAATTTATCACATTTTTCTTTAAATTTTTGAGCAAAAATCTCATTTAATTCATTACTATCTTTTTCAATATTTTCTTCATAAAATTTTTGTTGCTGCTTTTTAAATTCATCTTCTGATAATTTACCAATATCAATATTTTGCGATAAGTAACCTAAAAGGCCACTGAAAAAATGATATTTAGAATAAGTTAGTTTTCTTCCTATACCATTTTTATTAGGACAACAAACCATTCCCATTGGAAAATTTACAATTCCTTTAGAATTTTTAAAAATTTGACTTAAAGGATTAATAAAAGTATTTTCATAAAATTTTTGAAATAAAGTACTTTTACCATCAGGAAGGGATAGATTTTTTAAATTATCTAACTCAAAAAGCCAACTACCATCATAAACTGGTGTTGGGTCGAATAAATAATCGGGAGTTAAATATTTTTCTATCGCCATCGTATCACTCTTCTACTATTTAAGTATACCATATGATGCTGAAAAATAAAAGAATTGTCTATGAACATTTTACATTCCCATTCTAACTAAAAATTTCTTGTTTTTTCGTTAGAATGGGAACAAGCCATAATAGTAAAATTAAATTGTCGCACCACTTGTGCGACAATTAGCATATTTCTTTTATCTTTTAATCATTTAATTTAAATTCAAAACACAAAAGCATTCAACATGTTCGGTATTTGGAAACATATCTAAAAGAGTTACAGTATTAATGCTATAATAATCTAATAATATATTTAAATCTCTAGCCAAGGTAATAGGATTACAAGATACATAAATAATTTTTTTGATTTTTGCATTTTTTATCTTATCTAAAACTTCCCTAATGACACCACTTCTCGGTGGATCTAAAATAATCGTATCGTAATCTTCCGTTATTTTATCTATAATATTTTTAGTATCAGCACAAATAAACTCACAATTTAGAGCATTATTAAAACATTTATTTATCTCAGCATTTTTAATTGCGTTCTCATTTATTTCGACCCCTAGAACATATTTAGCATTTGTACTACTTACAATACTTAAAGTACCAACTCCACAATACAAATCTAATACTTTTTGGCAATCTTTTGTATTTTGTTTAATTAAATCAAATAAATTAGCACATATAAAAGGATTAACTTGAAAGAAAGCATCAAAACTTACTTTAAATAAATAATCACCAATTTTATCCATTAAAAAGTCTTCACCATAAATTAATTTATTATTTTGAATTACCCCAACTAATTGATATTTTTTGTTAAAAACTTCTAAGTTATTAACACCATCTTCACTATCGATAATTAAAAGTATTTCATTTTTATAGTTTACTCTTATGGTTATATTACCATTTTTTAATTCTAATAAAGGTAAATCTTTAATTACTTTGTTAATTTCTTCATTACAAAGATAACAATTATTGATACTGACTAATTTATGCGAATCACATTCATAAAAGCCAATATTTTCATCTACAATTTTTAAAGTCACTTTATTCCGGTAATTATAACTATCTTTACTTTTAATAATATTTTCTATTTTTTCATTAATATGATTATGTTTAAAAATATCTGTAACTTTTTTTAATTTATATTCTAAAGTATTACTTAAAGAGATATGCATTAAATCACAACCACCGCATAAAGAAAAATAAGGACAAAGAGGTTTAACTCTTAATTTAGATGGTTTAATTATTTTAACTATTTTTCCCTCTAAATAATTTTTCTTCTCTACTGTCTTTTCAACTAAAAGAATATCACCGGGTACAGATTTCGGAATAAATATAATCTTATCGTTATAATATCCTATACCTCTACCTAAATTGTCAAATTTTAAAACTTCTATTTCCATACTTATTAATATAGCATAAATTAACGGAAGAAAAAAGAGTTTAGACTTACTTTTTACCTTTGTAAATAGTAGACTGTATAAAAGAAAAACACTCAATAGTTGAGAACTTACCAATTTTTTTAATCCAATATTAATTACTCGAATATTAAAATTTATGATAAAAGATATAACCTTTACATATAATGATTTTTTTTCAAAATTTCCATTTTTTTACGGTAAGTTCCCAACTACTAAGTGTTTCATCTATCTTGCTATATTTAATATATCATAATTTGAGCATTTTTTCAAGGTATGATTTGGTAAATCTTGCCAATAATAAATATAAAGGAAGATGGAAATGAATAAGATTGTTGCGAGGTTAAAAGAAGAATTTAAATTAACACCCGATTTAAAGATTAAAGAAATTAAAATAAGTCTTTTTAAAACTGTTTATGTTTTATTTATTGATACAGTATGTTCTAGTGATAAAGTAAATGATTATATTTTAAAAAATTTAACCCATTATAATTCAAGACATGATTTAAATAGTAATTTAGCAGGTCCCAATAGTGTTTCTTTAACAAATCCTGATGAAATAGAATTTTATTTAACAAGTGGCTTTGCCGTAGTTATTTTAGATAATACGATTATTGCCATTGAAACTAAAGGTGATTTAGCTAGAAGCGTTTCGGCATCAGCAAGAGAACCTTCCCTACTCGGTCCAGAAGATTCATTTAATGAAAATATTCAAACTAATATTGGGCTTATTAAAAGAAGAATTAAAAGTCACACTATGAAAACGGAAGAAATAGTTTTAGGAAGAAAAACTAAAAATGTCGTGACGATTAATTATTTAGAAGATGTGGCCAAGTGCGAAAACATTCAAATTATTAAAGATAAATTAAATACAATTGATATTGATGGGGTTTTAGATGTTGGCAATTTAATTAATTATTTAGAAAGTGAAAATAGAACGGTATTTCCCACGATTAAAAGAACTGAAAGACCAGATTTGGTCGCGACTAGTCTTTTAGAAGGTAAAATTGCCATATTAATGGATACTTCTCCTTTTGCAATTATTCTTCCTTCCTTTTTAGTGGATTTCATTAATCCTGTTAGTGATAATTATGTTAAAAGTATTAATGTTGCTTTTGTTAAAATTTTAAGAGCCTTTTGTTTTTTATTTTCCATGATCGTTCCCGGTTTATTTGTAGCCATCATCAATTATAATCAAGAAACTATTCCTTCAAGTCTTTTAATTAATTTTAGTACCCAGAGTGCAGGTGTACCTTTTCCATCCATTGTCGAAGTTATCATTTTATTAATTACTTGTGATATTTTAAGAGAAAGTGATTTAAGATTCCCTTCTAACTTTGGATCAGCAATTTCCATTTTAGGAGCTTTAATTATTGGGGAGGCGGCGGTTAATGCCGGACTAGTTTCGCCAATTGCTATCATTATTGCTTCATTTACATTTATTACAAGTCTAATATTTACGGAACTGGAAATCAATAGTGCGCTCCGTTTTTATCGTTACATGTTTTTATTCTTCGCCGCCTTCTTTGGTCTATATGGAATATTTTTAGGGTTAATTTTATTACTTACTAATGTTATTTCCATTAAGTCTTTAAACTCTCCTTACTTTGCCCCGATCGCCCCATTTGATAAAACTTATTTCTTTAAAACTTTCTTAAAAGAAAAAGAAAGGCATAATACGAAAAGAAGTTTCTTAATTACCGATAAAAATATGACAAGGGGAAAATTCGAATGAAAAAAATATTAATTTTAATTGTGACAGTTTTATTACTGGGTGGTTGTTATGATAATATTGAATTAAATAATTTAGCCATTATTACCGGTTTAGGTATTGATTATCAAGATGATAATTTTGTGGTTACTTATGAAATATTAAATGATACTAAAACGGAAGATAATACGGCTATGTTAAGTTATACCGAAAAAGGCAGTGGAAAAACGATTAATGAGGCATTTACCGATGCGAACTTCCGTGTTGGTAAAAAGCCTTTCTTTGCCCATTTAAAAATTGTCGTTTTAAGTGAAAGTATTATTAAAGATAAATTAGATCAAATAATTGATTACTTATTAAGAGATACTAATATAAGGGATGAATTTATTATGATGGTGGCGAATGGTACATCACCCGATACGATATTTAAACATAATGATGACAATAATCCGGTCGTAAGTGATTTAATCTTTAACTTAATTACTAATGAAATCTATAATGATAATTTAGCCATTAATGAACCATATCAAAAAGTTTTAGCCAAATTAGTTAGTCATAAGTTTGATGTTATTTTAGGTTCTTTAAGTATTATTGATGATGCTGTATCTTTAAATAATTTTTATATTTTTAAAGGTTATAATGTTGAAAATAAATTAGACCGAAGAAATTCTACATTATATAGTCTATTTAATGAAAATGTTTATTCTCTAGATTTTACCAAAAATTATGGCGAAGATGTAGTAACAATATCTGTTAATTCTTCTAAAAAAAATATTGATATTAGTCAAGATGAAATTAATATAACTCTAGATTTAGAAGCAAGAATCATTGAAAACAGTGCCGATTTAGATTTAAAAAAAGAAGAAACTTATCGAAAGTTAAATCAAGAATTTGGGAAAATTATTCAAAAAGAAGTCAATAATTTTGTAAAAATCTTACAAGAAAATAAAAGTGATGTTTTAGGATTTCAAGATTTATACTATAAAAAGATGCGCAAAGAAAATAAAGATTTATGGACTAAAGCCCAAGTTAATACCCAAATAAATTTAAAAATTAATACCAAAGGATTTATCTTTGAGGTGGAACTATGAAAAATAAATTAACTTATTTTATTACTCGTTCATCAATGTTTGGGATTGGTTTCTTTCTTCTTTTTAAAAATGCATCCAAAGATGCTTGGATCTCGGTTTTACTTGGAACTCTTCTTGGAGTTATTATTCTCTATATTTATAAACATTTAAAAGATTTCTTTAAAAATACTAATATGCGAGATTTATTAAGTAAAACCACATTTGGTAAAATTTATTTAGTTATTTTTACCATCTTCTATATGTTCTTAATCTTAATGATTTTAATCCTACTTCCGATGTTTGTTAATTCTTTCTATTTATTATATACCCCTAAAATTTTAGTGGTTATTCCTTTCCTTCTTCTAGCTTTATATATTAGTTCGAAAGAAAAAAGAGTTTTAGAATCATTAAGTAGTCTCCTTTGTTTCTTTAGTGTCATCATCATTATTATCTATGCTCTATTCTTAACCAAATATTTAGAATTTGATCATTTATTACCAATTTATTCGGAACGTAGTTTTAATATTATAAAAGTTGCTTTAATCTATGCCTCCATTACGAGTATTCCCCAAATAATAACAATCAATTATAGTTCCAATAGTTTTAAAGATGATTTAAAAGATTATTTAATGGGGACTTTCTTTACTTTCTTAATTACTCTATTTACCATTCTATCTTTAGGTGACCCTTTAATAAGAATTTATAGTTTTCCGGAATATGCTGTTTTAAAACAAATTAAAATATTAGACTTTATTGAAAACATTGAAAACTTATCAACATTTATTTGGTACTTTGATATGTTTATTACTTTATCGAGTTTAACAACTAATTTAAAAGAAACCTTACCTAAAAAGTATAATCCAATTTGGTATTATTCTTTAGTCCTTCTTACTTTATATTTAGCGGTCTTTGTAATTGGTCATAACTACCGACTTATTATCACTCTATTTTATGCTTATCCCGCTATATTATTTGGTTTCTTTCTTCTCTTTGTTATCTTACTTATTTATATTAAAAAATCTCAAAAAATTAAAGCTTATAAAAAATCACTTCAAGATTAACGAAGTGATTTTTAAATCCATTTACTTATATATATTTTTCTAGTTGTATATTCTTCATAGTTTGTAAATATTCTAATAATAACATCCACTAAACTTCTTAAAACATTATTATCTTTTTTAACTTGAACTGTAACAATTTCTTTTTGTAATGTTCTTCTAAATAAATAATCCGCAATATAACTAGCAAGAACGCGATCTAATTCTTCAATTCGCTCAATATCTTCTTGATTATTTAAGTTAATTGAAAAAATATAATTTTTATATATACCAATTAATTTTTCACTAATTAAATCTTCATCTTGAAAATCAAAATTTACTATATTGTAATAATTTGGACAATATTTTAAAACTTCACTATTATTCATATTACACTCTCTCTACTATTAAGTTAATAATACTACATAA
>CANPYA010000005.1 GCA_947587565.1 uncultured Bacilli bacterium
TTATTTAAATACTGACAAAATTAAAAAAGAACTTGCTTCTAGAACAAATTCTTCGATTTTATGATTTTATCCTGTTTAGGACGGATTTTTCTTGACATAGCAACCTTAAAAATAGTATAATAAGGTCATTTATTGAAAAAGAAATCAAAAATTATGAAAGGAAATATGATATGAAAATTCAAGAATTAAAAGAAAATAGTCCATTACAAGTAGTAGAAGTTCTTGAGCACGAAGAAGTGCGTCCAGAATTACCTAAAATTGAACATAAAATGATTCAAACAATAGTATTTACTGATGGAGAAATTGTTAGTGAAAGTGATGAAATAGAAGAAAATATTGAAGATTACTATAATGAATTGTATCCATATAAATGGTATCCATATAATGTTGATACTTTAAAAACAAAAAATTTATTTTTTAAAAATTATAGTTATATAATTACTTTTTTAATTGCTCGAGAATGGGCAACAGCTGGAAGAGCAACTGGATATTTTGATATTATTAAAGATATTTCAATTTATTTAGAAAATTCTAAAGATAAAAATGCTTTAAAAAATGCTAAAAATGTTATTTTAAAAGTTCAAAATATGGATAGAAGAGTTTTAAAAAGGACTCAAAATGGCGTTTTAAAATTCAAAAAAAATGATGGTATAACAAGTCTATTAGATATGGATATATCTCCATTAATGTCTGAACAAAGTATAACTGAAAATATTTATAATAATGTTTATGCATTAAAAAAATTAAAAAATAATTATAAATAAAAAATTTAATAATTTTTAATATTATCCTAAATATATATAGTATAATTTAGGACGGATTTTTCTTGACATAGCAACCTTAAAAATATTATAATAAGGGCACTTATGGAGAAAGAGGTGTGAAATTATGAAAAGAACATATCAACCAAATAATCGTAAAAAGGCTAAAAAACATGGTTTCTTTGCTCGTAAAGGAACTAAGATTATTAATAATCGTCGTCGGAAAGGTCGTAAGGAATTAACAAAATAGTTTCTTACGGGTTTTTTTAATGATGAAAAAAAGAGATGTCGTTAAATCCAATACTTTATTTAATGATATTATAAATAATGGCGTAAGATTAAAAAATAAATATTATATGGTTTGTTATTTAGAAAAAGATTATCCTAAAAATAATTATGGAATTGCCGTAGGTAAAAAAGTTGGTCATGCCGTTATCAGAAATAAAATTAAAAGACAAGTTAGGAATATTATTGATAATAACTATAAATTATTTAAAAATCATCGGAATTATATTATAATATGTAAGAAGGAGATATTAGATTTAGATTTTAAAGAAAGAGAAAGAGAACTAATATCGTTATTAAATAAAGGAGAAAAATATGAAAAATAAAATACTAGCAATATTATTAGTAACAATAGTCTTATTTACTAGTGGTTGTGGTGCGAATGATTATCTAAAGAATGATAAAAAAGAAATAATTAAATTTGAAGAAACTGGTCAAAATTTACCGAATAATATTTTATGTAAACCAGAAGCTAATACGGAATTATATAAAATATATGAAGAACATGGAAAAGAATTAAAAATACCATTTGATAAGTTACCAAGTTGTAGTAATTTTAAAATAACTTCGAATAAAGCCAGTGGTATTTGGGAATTTCTATTTGTAAAACCTCTAGCGTACTTAATCTTATTTTTAGGTAAGTTAGTAGGTAATATGGGTATTTCCTTAATTATAGTTGGTTTATTAATTCGTTTAATTTTATTACCTTTTTCGTATAAAAATCATAAACAAAGTCGGAACATGCAAAAAGTGCAACGCGAAATGCAAAAGTTAGAACTTAAATATCGGGGTCGTGATGATCGGGATTCCATGATGATGAAAAGTCAAGAAATGATGGGTATTTATAAAAAATATGATGTTAAACCAATGAGTGGTTGCTTAGTAGCGTTCTTACAATTACCAATCTTCTTTGCATTCTTACAAGCCATCAATCGGGTACCAGCCATCTTTGAAGATAAATTATTTGGTTTAAATTTAGGAATGACCCCTTCTGTCGGACTTGCGAATGGTAATTATTTATATATCTTATTAATTGCCTTAATCGGAGTATCAACTTATTTCTCATTTAAGTATTCAATGCGTTCAACTGCTGCATCAACAACAAATACACCGGAAATGCAAAGTCAAATGAATATGATGACCAATATTATGGTTATAATGATTGTGATTACAAGTTTCTCATTAACAACAGCTTTAGCATTCTACTGGATTATCACTTATGCCTTCATTGCGGTTCAAACCTTTATATTTAAAAAATTAAGTGGTGAACCATCAAAGAAAGATAAAAATAACAAAGATAAAGATAAAAAAGTAAAAATTAAAGATAAATTAGAAATTAAAAGAGGTATGAAGTATGGAAATAATAACTAAAGAAGGTAAAGAACTAGATGTTATACTAGATGAAATATGTAGTGAAAATAATATATCTAAAGATGATTTTTATTACACCTATAATGCAAAGAAAAATGGTTTGTTTAATAAGAATTCTAGTTATGAAGTTAAAGCTTATTTAAAAACAGAATTATTAAATTATATCAAAGAATATCTTGAAGAATTACTTACTAATATGGGCTTAACCGTTAATTTTGAATCTAAAATGCGAGAAGGAGTAATGTATGTTAAAATTTACTCAGACAATAATCCAGTTTTAATTGGTAAAAGTGGTAATACTTTAAAAGCCTTAGAAGTTATTGTTAAACAAAAAATTAATACAGAATTTAATATTCGACCATATTTTAATTTAGATGTCGAAAATTATAAAGAAAAACAACAAAAAAGATTAGAAAGAATGGCGAAAGAATTAGCCAAAGAAGTAAGTAAAACCAAAGTTGAAGTCCATTTAGATAATATGAATGCTTATGATAGAAGAATTATTCACAATGTTTTAACTGATTTCAAAGGAGTTAAAACGGAAAGTGAAGGCGAAGAGCCAAATCGCCATGTTGTTATTAAACCAGAATAATAAATAAGAATCCTATTTTAAATAATAGGTTTTTTAATGCAATTTTTACTAAAATGTGCTAATATAAGGCGGAAAGGAAGAATATTTATGGAAGATACTATATGTGCTATTAGTACCTCTTTAGGAGTCGGCGCCATTTCTATTATCAGAGTAAGTGGCAAAGATACTTTAAAAATAGTTAGTAAAATTTTTAAAGGCCACGATTTAACTAAATGGGCATCCCATACAATTCATTATGGTTTTATTTATGATAAAAATGAAAAAGTTGATGAAGTATTGGTAACTCTAATGTTAGCGCCTAAAACTTATACGATGGAAGATACCATTGAAATAAATAGTCACGGGGGAATTAATACAACCAATAGAATCTTAGAATTACTTTTAAAAAATGGCTGTCGTTTAGCGGAACCCGGTGAATTTACGAAAAGGGCTTTTATGAATGGGCGCATAGATTTAACGGAAGCCGAAGCCGTTAATGATTTAATTAATGCCAAAACCGATAATGCGCGTTCTTTAGCTCTATCTAATCTTGATGGTAATTTATTTAAAAGAGTTAAAAAAATTCGGGATAATATCGTTCAAGTAATGGCCAATATTGAAGTTAATATTGATTATCCAGAATATGAAGATATTGAAGTAGTTACTAATGAAACATTACTTCCTAAATTAAAAGAAATTCAAAAAGAAATTGAAAAACTTTTAAGTAATACGAGAAACAGTCGATTAATTAAAGAAGGTATTGATATTGCTATAGTTGGTAAACCAAATGTGGGAAAAAGTAGTATTTTAAATGCCTTTTTGGGTAGTGATAAAGCCATTGTTACGGATATTGCGGGGACAACCAGAGATATTGTCGAAGGTTCTATTAACTTAAACGGTTTTTTAGTAAATTTCATAGATACGGCGGGAATACGTGAAACCAAAGATGTGGTGGAAAAAATTGGGGTGGAAAAAAGTTTAGATGTTTTAAATAAAGCGGATTTAGTAATTGTCGTTTTAAATAATAATGAAGTTTTAAGTAAAGAAGAACAAGATTTAATTAAAAAAATTGATGTAGATAAAAGAATAATTTTTGTTAACAAAAGTGATTTAGCTAAAAAAATTAATATCGAAGAAGATTATATTATTGGTAATACCATAAATGAAAATGGATTAGATAATTTAAAAGATGCTATTATTAACAAATTAAATTTAGAAGCGATAAAACCTAAAGATATGACTTATTTATCTAATGTAAGACAAATTGATTTAATTAAGAAATCTCTAGCTAGTGTAAATAGTGCGATTAAAAATTTAGAAAAAGAAATGCCAATTGATATAGTCGAAATAGATATTAATAATACGTGGAATTTTTTAGGTGAAGTAACAGGAGAAGTTTATCAAGATGAATTAATTGATACTTTATTTAAAAATTTTTGTGTTGGAAAGTAGATGATTATATGTATGATATTATCGTTGTAGGTGGTGGTCATGCTGGTTGTGAAGCCGCCCATATTGCAGGAGTAATGGGTAAAAAGACTCTTCTTTTAACAATGAATAAAAAAAATATTGCCGATATGCCTTGTAATCCTTCAATTGGGGGTACTGCTAAAGGAATAATTGTTAGAGAAATCGATGCTTTAGGGGGATTAATGGGTATTGTAGCAGACCTTTCCCATTTTCAAATGAAAATGCTTAATAATTCTAAAGGACCGGCGGTACGTAGTTTAAGGTGCCAAGCCGACAAGCGAGTTTATCCAAAAAAAATGTTAGAGTTTTTAAATAATACGCCGAATTTAACTATTAAAGAAGGGTTAGTTGAAGATTTAATTATTGAAGATAATGTCATTAAAGGGGTAATTCTTGCTGATGGCAAAAAAATAGAAAGTGAATGTGTCATTTTAACCACGGGTACCTATCTTAAAGCCAATATTCTAGTAGGTAGCCAAAATACGCCATCCGGACCGCATGGAGAAGGAAGAAGTAATCATTTAAGTGATAATTTAAAAAAATATGGTTTAAAGATTATTAGACTTAAAACAGGAACTCCTCCTAGAATAAATAAAGATAGTATTGATTTTAGTAAAATGCACGAAGAACTTGGTGATGATACATATTTAACCTTTAGTCATGATCTAAAACCGCAATATGATATCAATGAACAACAAAAATGTTATCTTTTATATACCAATAGTAAAACCCACGAAATAATTAATAAACACCTAAAAGAAAGTGCTATGTATGGTGGTTATGCAACGGGTGTTGGGCCAAGATATTGTCCATCAATTGAAGATAAGGTAGTCCGTTTTAAAGATAAAGAAAGACATCAATTATTTTTAGAACCCGAAAGTATTTATTATGATGAATGGTATTTACAAGGATTTTCGACAAGTATGCCTATAAGTGTTCAAGAAGAAATGGTGCATAGTTTAGAAGGATTAGAGAATGCTATAATTACAAAATATGCTTATGCAATTGAATATGATGCCATTAATCCCATCCAAATTGATGCTTCCCTAGAAAATAAAGTTATTAAAAATTTATATACGGCGGGTCAAATTAATGGGACAAGTGGTTATGAAGAAGCGGCTGGTCAAGGTTTAATGGCAGGGATTAACGCATCATTAAAATTGCAAAATAAAGAACCATTCATTTTAAAAAGAAATGAAGCTTATATTGGGGTTTTAATTGATGATTTAGTAACTAAAGGAGTAACGGATCCATATCGGATGCTTACATCCCGTGCGGAATTTCGTTTGTTACTAAGGCATGATAATGCCGATTTAAGACTAAGAGAAAAAGGTTATGAAATTGGTACTATTACAAAAGAAAAATATAAAAGATTAGAAAAAAAGAAAGTTGATATTCAAAAGTTACTTGAAGAATTAAAAGATAAAAAATTAAAAATAACTAAAGATGTAAAAGAAAAATTTCAAGAAAATAACTTGGAAATACCAACTAGAAGTATGAGTTACGAAGAATTATTAAAAAGACCAGAAATTACTTTTGAATTTTTAAAAAATTTTACCGATTTTAATTATGATAAAGAAGTATTAGAGCAAGTAGAAATAGAACTTAAATATTATGGTTATATAAAAAAGGCTTATAAAGAAGCGGAAAAATTAAGTAAAATTGAAGAAAAACAAATACCTGATGATATTGATTACAAAAGAATAAAAAATCTCGCTAGTGAAGCAAGACAAAAATTAAGTGAAGTAAGACCAAAAACAATGGCTCAAGCCTCTCGTATAAGTGGAGTTAATCCGGTTGATTTATCCATTCTCGCGGTATATTTAAAGAAGGAATATAATAAAAATGACTAAAGATGAATTTATTTTTGAAATATCTAAATTAGGTATTGAATTAACTAATGAACAAATTAAAAAGTTAGAAACATATAAAGAATTTTTAAAAGAATATAATAAGCATACGAATTTAACAGCCATTAAAGAAGATAAAGATATTTATTTAAAACATTTCTATGATTCTCTAACTATAGTTAAAGTTATAAATTTAAATTTAGTAAATAACTTACTAGATGTCGGAACTGGTGCCGGTTTTCCCGGAATGGTTTTAAAAATAGTCTTTCCTAATTTAAATGTTACTTTGCTAGATTCAAATAATAAAAAGACAAAATTTTTAACAGAATTAAAAGAAAAATTACAAATGGATGTCGAAATAATAAATGATCGGGTAGAAAATTATGCTAAAAATAATTTAAATAAATTTGATGTTGTTACTTCAAGAGCAGTCGCAAACCTCCGCGTATTATCCGAGTTATGTTTGCCTTTAGTTAAAATTGATGGTTTGTTTATCCCACTTAAAGGCAAAGTAAAAGAAGAACTTCAAGAAAGTCTTTCTACTTTAGATGTTATGCATGCCAAAATATTAAATAAACAAGAATTTAATATCGAAAATGCGGGAGTTAGAAATATTTTAGTAATTCAAAAATTAATTGGAAGTACTCTTGCAGATTTAAGAAGTTACGACAAAATATTAAAAAAGCCATTGCAAAAATCAGCTAAATAAGATAGAATTAAATATAGAATAGAAAGTTGTAAAGGGGATTGATATAGTGAATAATGCAACAACGCCGATGCAAGTATTAAATTTACCTATTGAAGAAATTATTCCTAATCGTTTTCAACCACGATTAAGTTTTGACGAGGACGGATTAAAGGAATTAGCTAATTCTATTAAAGAACATGGAATAATTCAACCCCTTGTTGTAAGAAAACTCGCTGATAAATACGAGATAATTGCGGGTGAAAGAAGATATAAAGCTGCAAAGATGGCTGGACTTACGGAAGTACCAGCAATTGTAACCGCAATGGATGATCAAAAAAGTGCAGAAGCTGCTATAGTTGAGAACGTTCAAAGACGAGATTTATCCGCCATTGAAGAAGCAAAATCTTATCAAGCCTTACTTGATAAAGAAGAATTAACGCAAGAACAACTAGCTAAAAAGATGGGGTTAAGTCAATCAGCAATTTCCAATAAACTTCGGTTATTAACTTTATCAGAACCAGTGCAAAATGCCTTAATTGATGGGCGCATTTCCGAACGACATGCCAGAAGTCTTTTACAAATTGAGGATCCTTTTGACCAAGAAGAATGGTTAAATAAAATAATAGATGAAAGATTAACAGTTCGAGATTTAGATAAAAAAATTAAAGAATCTTTAAATAATAATGGTGGAAGTGAAGAAGTACCATTAATAGAAAGTGCTCCTAATCTAGAAGCTATAAAGGAGAGTGCAACTGATATTGTTAATCCATTTGCTAGTACAATTCCTGAAGAAATAAAAGAAGTAACTAAAGAAGAACCAAAAAAGATGCCTAATAAATTCTTTAATTTCTTAGAAGATGAAGGCGTTAGTATGAATATGACTGAAGAGCCTGAAGAAGAAAGTTTTGAGGAAACATTTCCTGAAATTCCGGTTATTGAAGATAATACTAATAATGAAAATGCAACTGACAAAGAAAATAATTTAAATAATGATCAAAATGTTATTCAAGAAAAAAATTTAAATAATTCAGAAGAAGATAATAAAAAACTAGAAAAATCATTAGAAGAAAAAAATGAATCTCTAGAAGAAATAGAAATGTTAGATTTTTATGCTCCTTTAGAGGATAATAAAGAACAAATTAAAAATAATACTACTACAGAAAGTGAACCAGATACAATGGTTAATAAGTTAATTCAAGATTTAAAAACTAAAAATTATAAAACTTTATTAACTAAAGAAGATAATGATAATAATATGATTTATATAATTAATATTGAAAAATGATTGTAAATAAAAGGTAAAATGAATATAGTTTTATCTTTTTTTGTGTTATACTTAAAATAATAAGGGAGGTAATCAAATGGCAAATAATATAAATAGTGATTATGAATACTTTAATTTAGTAGAAGATAAAGTTAGAGGTACTAGTTGTCCTGTTTATGAATATACCGCTTCTGATGGTGTTACAGTTGAATTTTCTATTATGTCTATTCCGGATCATATAGATAAAAATACACAGATTGTATTTTACTATTCTGGAGGAGGTAATTATAGTCGTGCTGATTATGATGCTGCTCTTCAAGGTTTAAAAGAAAGTGGTGAATGTGTTGCATTAGTAATTGGCGGAGATGTTGCATCACCTGAAAATAATATGCGAATATTAGAGGGAATTGAAAAAGTATTAAATATACCTTCTGAAAATTATAATAGCGTTGCCTTTTCACATGCTTCATCTATTGCTTTAAAAACAGCGGCATTATTAAAAAAAAATAATCCATATTATGATTCTGGATTTTTAGTTTTTCTTGATCCAAATAAAATTAGAGTTGATACAGTTGATTCATATTCGAATGGAATGACATATCTTGAACGATTAAAAGATTTAAAATTTTTAGTTTTTAATGGTGGAGCAGATGCCGGAAGAATTTTAATGTTTCGTGATAATTTGAATCTTACTTGGATTAATGCTCGTTCATATTATTCTAAAATTCATAGTGATTATAAAATTTGGGATCCTCATCAAGCTAATAACTATTATTTCTTTAGAGATGGTGGTATTAACGATCTTTTTAATGGACTATCTAATTTTGAATACATTTATAATATAAATTTAGAAGAATATATAAGACGAAATGAACCTGTTATGAAAGCTCTTCGTAAAAGAAAATATAAAATTGAACATTTTACTCCTATAAAATGTGATGATGAATTTGTTGAAAGTGAAACAAATTCTTTAATAAATAAAGTAAAGTCATTTGAATTTTTTAATTCTTTAGATGGTAATGCGGGCTATGGTAGTACAACAGAAGTTCCCAATATAGAAGTAGATTATTTAAATAAAAAATATGATGAAGTATTTGATGTTTTAGATAAAGTATTGGTGTCAGCTAATAATGTTAGAATGATTAGTAATAGTTATACTCGTTTACAAAATAAACAATTAAATATTTTAAATGACATGAATAATATTGAAAGATTGTAGGGGATAATATGTATGTAAAAAAAGATGATATTATTTCTGCAAATAATGATGAAAAATTAAAAAACTTAGAAAATTTAAATAATGATTTAGATAGACTAAATGTAAATATTAATTTTTTTCTAGATATTTGTAAAGTAAAATTAAAAGGTAGAGATTATGATCTTGAATTTGATAAAATTACAGATATAAATAATAATGTTAAAATATTATTTCAAAAAGGGACATTTTTTAAAGAAAATGTCCAAAATGCTAATAAAAAAATATTAGATTATCTTGGATCAGATACTTATATTAATGATGAATTAATAAGTGAAATTAATAGAGAATTAAGTAATATACACTGGCAAATGAATAATGTAAATCAATTATTTGGAATGTATAATGGAGATGCATTAAGATATTTACAAAATGAATATTGGTCATTAAAAGAAGAATATAATGAATTATTAATATATCGTAATAAAATTTTAAATTTAGCCTCTGTTGACAAAAATGCATCAAATTTAATAAAAAATTCGGAATAATTAATATGAAAGGTAAAAATATTATGAATGAAAGACTAGAAAAAAAAGCAGATAATATCAATTTAGAATATAAACAAAGAATAGATAAAATTGATAATGATATTGAAAATAAAACTAATGATATGAAAACTTTAAATAACATAAAAGATGGATTTATTGAAATTAATAAATCTTTTGATAAAATATTTCAATTATTTTCAACATCGATAAAAGGAAAGCAAACAGAAATGAAATTGAATGAAATGGCTGAATCAAATATTCACAATTTATCAAAAATAACAGAAAATATCGATGATGATAGAAAAAAATTACAAAGACAAATTGATGATTTAGTAGAAGAAAAAAATAATATTCAAAAAGAAAAGCGGGAAAAGGAATAATTAAATTGTTAATTTTCTTAATTCTATAGAAAGTTATAAAATGGAGGAATGAATTAATATGAAAGTAAATGCTAGTGATTTAATAAATGCCAATTCATCTGAAAATCTTACTAATTTAAAAAATGTCAGTATTTATTCAAAAAAGGTAACAGAAAGTATTAATAATTTTATTTCTGAGTCAAAAAATATTTTACAAGGGTCCGATTTTGATGCCGCATTACAAAATCTTGAAAGTGTAACAAACGAATTACAAACATTCTACCAAAAAGGGATGAATTTAAATGACAATATTAATTCCGCAAATAATAAATTTTCAAATTTTGTATCACCAGATGCCTATTTAGATAATGGAAAATTAGAAGATTTAAGAAAACAACGGGATAATATCAATTATGCTATTGATAATGTATATAATTCCATGTATGTTAAGTTGAATGGGGTATATGTTGCACGTTATAGCTCATGGTATGTCCATCAGTTAAGACAATATGAAAGTGAATTAGCTGAAGTAAATAGATTAATAGATAAACTTTCACATCTTAAAGATAATGATGATGCTGCGGCTGGTATACTAGGAGAATAGTTATGAGTAACATAATAAATACAAAAGGAGAAGAATTAAGTCTTGAAAATATAGGTAGTCCTGAAGTTAGGGAACTTGCAGAGAAGTTACTTTCAGAAAATATTGAAAATTCAAAAATAGTTATTACTGATAATGGTAAAGCATTTTTTGTAAGAGAAGGGGAAAATTCGGGATTTGTTCATATTCATGGAGATGGTAGTTATCGCGAAATGTATTCACCAAATGATGGAATAGATAGAACAACATATTTTCTTGATGATATGAAAAATGCTGATCCAGATGATTTAATTGTTTATAGTTTAAATTTAGATCGAGGGGGTAGTTATGATGCAAATAAAGATAGTGTGGAAATTGCTGAAGTAATGAATATGTATGATGTTAAAAATTTAGCGGTTAATGGTTTTAGTCGTGGTGGAACTAGTGCTTTAAAGACTGCTGCCGATATAAATCAACAAAATCCTGGAACAGTAAATTTAGTAGTTATGACTGCCGGTAGTATAGAAGGTGGCTTAAAAGATAGTGATTTAGAGAATTTACGTGGTACTACCTGTATTGTATGTTGGGATGAAAATGATGCGCGAGATGGAAGATGGAATTATTATAAAAACTATGTTAAAAATTATGATATGGAAATATATTCGATAAAGGATATAAAAGGTGGTCATGGTAAATGGTTAGAAGAAGCTTATGCAAATGATATTGTTAATTTTGCATTAAGTAAAGGCAATTTTAGTGAAGAATCAACCTTAAATGATGAATTTATATTTCAAAAGTGTACTTTAGATGAAAATGGTAATCCAGTTTGGACGGATGTATCTTATAGCGAATTTGCAAATCATATTAAACAAAATAGAGTAAAAACATTAATGAAATATTGTAATAATATAAAACCAATGAAATGTGATAATGCTTTTATTGAAGATAATGTTAATTATATTATTGGTATCATAAATAAATTAAATGAATATAAAAATAGTAATTCATCCTATTATGATAGTACTACAACCGTACCAAATATAGAAAATGATAAAATTAATGATTTTATTGAAAAAGTAATGTTAACAATATTTAACGTTGAAAAAAATTTAAAAAATATTGTCTATATAGGTAATTCAATAGAAAAAATAGAACAAGAAAAAGTTAAAGAAATAGAATATTTAGATATTTAAAAAATTAAAAAATATAAAGATAAGAAATAAATATATTGTTTTATTTCTTATTTTTTGTTAATATTATATTAGATAATAAGAGATTAAGGGGTATATTATGCAAATTATTTTGATAAAAAAAGATAAATTATATAAATATCCATTTCCTAATAAAAATATTAGTAGTTTTTTTGTACGGGATAAAATTGATGGCAATGAAAGGGATCTAATTGAAATTGCGGTAAAAAATGGTAAATGGATTATTAAAAGTAATAACATTTGTCAAATAGTAAGTGATAAAGAAGAAGTAATAGAAACCACATTAAATTTAAACAATTTTTATTTTTTAAAAACAAATAATGAAAAAATGTATCTTTTAGTTAGTGAAGAAAATGATCGAACTTTTGAAAGTTATTATATTAATGGTAATGGTTCTTTTACAATTGGAAAAGACAAAAATGCAAGTATATGCTTTCGGAATGGCGCAATTAATAATAATCATGCTATAATATCTAAAAATGATAAAACTCTAGAAATAGAAGCAGTAGATAATGTATATGGAATTTATATAAATAATAATCGTATTCAAAAGAAAATTCTTAATAATGGTGATAATATCTTTATTATGGGATTAAGAATAATTTATATTAATAATTATTTAATAATTAATAATTATAATAGTAGTTTAAAAATTAATAGTCCAATATTAATAAAAAAATCTTTACCAACTGATACTGGACCATTATTAGAAACAGAAGAAAACGATAGTTTAGATTTATATGAAGAAAATGATTATTTTGATCGGCAACCAAGATTTGTAACTTCTATAATTAAGGAAGATTTTAAAATAGATAGTCCTCCAAGTAAAGTTGAAAAAGATGAAATGCCTGTTATATATACAATAGGGCCAATGATTACAATGGCTATGTCATCCGCCGTAACTGCATCTGTTTCTATTATTAATGTGACAACAAATAAAGGTAATTGGCTTAGTGTAGTGCCAACTATTGTTATTACAATAACCATGGTTGTTTCTACTATTTTGTGGCCAACACTTATGCGACGATATAATAAAAAAAGACAAGAAAAGAAAGAACAAGAAAGGCAAACAAAGTATATTACTTACCTCCAAGAGAAAAAACAAAAAATTGAAAATTTAAGAATTAGTCAAGCACAAATATTAATGGAAAACTATCCAGATCCTAAAAATTTAGCAGTTACAATTTTAAATAAAAAGACTAATCTTTGGGAAAGATTAATTGAAAGTGATGACTTTTTAAATGTCCGTCTTGGTTTAGGAACAGTTAGTTTACAAATTAATTTATCTTATGCGGTGGAAGATTTTACAATGGCATCAGATAATTTAAAGGATGAACTTAATAAAGTAGCTGAAAGTGCTAAAGATATTGAAAATGCTCCTTATACTATTTCCTTAACGGAACGAAATAAATTAGTTTTAATGGGTGAAAAATATTATAAAGAAGAAATGTTAAAAAGTATAATTTTGCAACTTGTTACTAATCAGTCTTATAATGATTTAAAATTAGTTTTTATGTTAAGTGAAGATGATAATTCATTATGGGATGATTTTAAAATATTACCACACACATGGAGTAATTCTAGAGAAATAAGATTTTTTGCTAACAATTATGATGAAATGTCAAAAATATCTTTCTATTTAGAGCAAGTATTTACCCAAAGAAAATACAGTGAAGAAGATGGTAAAAGAGTTGAAAGGAATATTACTTATAAAAATGTTGCTCCATACTATTTAATTATTGTTGATAATATTAAAAAGAATAAAAATATTGAAATAATTAAGAAAATTTTAGAAGAACCTAATAATATTGGTTTTGGTTTAATTATATTAAATGATGGTATAGCTAATTTACCTAATGAAGTAACGGACTTTTTAACTGCCGCTGGTGAAAATTCCGCTATTATTCAAAATGATTTAAATAAAGATAAACAAAATACTTTTGTTATGGATAATTTAAATGGTCTAGATTATTCTTTACTTTGTGAAAAGTTATCTAGTATTCCTATTAAACTACCTTTAATGCTTGATGATATTACTAATTCTTTAGGTTTCTTAGAAATGTATAAAGTAGGTAATATAGAACAACTAAATATTTTAGACCGTTGGGAAAATAATAATCCTGTTAATAGTTTAAGTGTACCAATTGGAGTTCATACTGATGGGGAAGTATTTACTTTAGACTTACATGAAAAATTTCATGGACCTCATGGTTTAATTGCGGGGATGACTGGATCAGGTAAATCTGAGTTTATTATTACTTATATTCTATCTATGTGTTTAAATTTTTCACCTGAAGAAGTATCATTTGTATTAATTGATTATAAAGGTGGTGGGTTAACTGGAGCCTTTGAAAATAGTTTAACTGGTTTTAGATTACCTCATTTAGCTGGTACAATTACTAACTTAGATACAGCTGAGATTAAAAGAAGTTTAGCTTCCATTGAATCAGAGTTAAAAAGACGACAAGAATTATTTAATAATGCTAAAGCTAAACTTAATGAAAGTACTCTAGATATTTATAAATATCAAAAATTATATCGTGATGGCTTAATTACGGAACCCATTAGTCATTTATTCATTATCTCTGATGAATTTGCCGAACTAAAAAAAGAAGAACCAGAATTTATGGATGAACTTATTTCAACTGCGAGAATTGGTCGTTCTTTAGGTGTTCACCTTATTTTGGCAACTCAAAAGCCAAGTGGTATAGTAGATGATCAAATCTGGTCGAACTCCAAATTTAAAGTTTGTTTAAAAGTTCAAGAAAAAGCCGATAGTATGGATGTTATTAAATGTGCTGATGCCGCAGCTTTAAAAAATGTTGGTCGTTTCTATTTACAAGTTGGTTATAATGATTATTTTGCAATGGGCCAAGCCGCTTATGCCGGTGTTAAATATATTCCTAAAGATAAAATTAGTAAAACTGTCGATCATAATATATCTTTCTTAAATAATATTGGTGATACTATAAAAAGTATTGAAACTATGCCACTAAAAGAAGAAAAGTCTTTTGGTGAAGAACTTCCAAATGTTTTAAATTATATTGATGCCGCTGCTAAAAGTAAAAATTTAGTAGCTAAAAAATTATGGCTAAATAAAATACCTTCTGAAATATTTATTAATGATTTAATGAAAAAATATAATTATATTCCTGAAAAATGGAATATTGAAGCAATTGTTGGAGAACTTGATGATCCACATCGTCAAAGTCAAAGATTATTGACATTAGATTTAAATAATTCCGGAAATACTTTAATATATGGTGTTAGTGGTTCAGGAAAAGAAGTAATGTTAACCTCTATAATATATAGTTTAATCATTTCTCATAGTTCAGATGAAATTAATATATATGTCTTAGATTTTGGTACAGAGATGTTTGGCATCTTTAAATCAGCTCCGCAAGTTGGAGATATTATCTTTATGCAAGAGGATGAGAAGATAGCTAATTTATTTAATCTTATTGCAAGAGAACTGGAGTATCGTAAAAAATTATTTGTTGACTATAATGGCGATTATAATTTATATATTAAACAAAGTGGTCATACATTGCCAAGAATGATTGTGATTATTAATAATTATGAGGCTTTAAATGAAAATTATGAAGACTATATTGATATATTATCTGGTTTATCTAGAGAAGTTGAAAGGTATGGTATAAGTTTTATTATAACAACCTCCGGTGTTAATTCCGTTCGGGGTAAAACTAGTCAAAACTTTAGTAATCAATTATGTCTACAATTTAATGATCCAACTGATTATTCAAGTATTTTAGGTTCAACTCATGGTATGGTTCCTTCTGAGATAATTGGTCGTGGTCTAATAAGACAAAATGGTGAATTATACGAATATCAAACAGCTTATCCATATAAATGGAATGAAATAAATACATTCATTAAAGATATTTGTGAAAACTTAAGAAATAACTTATCAGGTAAAGCTAGAAAGATTGCTGTTTTACCAGAACATGTTAGATTTGAAGATATAAGTAATAAAATATCTGATTTATCTAATGTTCCAATCGGTATTGAAAAAGATACTCTTCAAATATCAACATTTGACTTTTATCGTAATCCAATTTCATTAATTTCTACTCAAGATGCATCTATAATAGATAAATTTGTTGCTTCTTTAGGAGAAGTTATTGGTAAAATAAATAATACTTATGTTTACATATATGATTTTAATGATTATATAAGTGATAATAGTATATTTACTAATTATTATAATAATAATGCTGATATGGCATTCAATGTTTTAGATAAGGCTTTAACAAATACTGCGGACAATCATGTATTTATAATTTATGGTATAGATAATTTTAAAAATGGATTGAGTATGGATAATCAAGATAAATTTATGAATATTTTAAATGATTTAAAAAATTATCCTAAGATAAGAATTATTATAATTGATGATGTTAATCGTATTAAAAATTATGAATATGAAGATTTTTATCGCAACAATGTTCAACCAACATTTGCTATTTGGATAGGTTCTGGGGTAACTGATCAGTATACAATTAAATGTTCAACTTACAATAAAGAAACACGTAGTCAAATTGAAATTGATTTTGGTTATAATATCTTTAGAGGTTCAGCAAAATTAATAAAAGTTTTAGATTTTTATTCAGAAGATGAATAGAAATCTTTTTTAATAAAACTAATTTGTTTACAATTTTTATACAAAGTGAATGTCTTAAGTCAAAATAGAATTGTAATTTTTTTGAGTATATGTTATATTTAAAATAGAAAGAGGTTAACAAAATGAGCGAAGAAGAAATAAAGGAATTAGCTAAGGATGTTGATTTAATATTAGGAGGAAATTACAAAATTGATACTGATTTATCAAGTATGATAGATGATGTTTTAGCAGAAATTAAAAAGGATCCTAAAAATAGTTTTTTAAAAAAATTAGTTACAAATTTATGTAATCAAAGAATTTATATTAATGTTCAAAGTGTCTTACTTCTTGAAAATAAAGAAGATAAAAAAACTATGTTAGAAGAAATGAAAGCATTATTAAAAAATAGAATGGATAAGGCTCAAGAAGTAGCAAAATATATTTCTAGTCTTGAATAATAAATTAAAGAAATAAAATTTATTGTTAAAAAATAACTAATATTGAAAATTTAGTTTACTTATGTTACTATTAAAAATAGATGAGAGGTAAAAAATATGGGAACAACACAAGAAATTGAATATAATGGTCAAAAATACATTGTTTATATACCAGAGAATTGTGATGCTAATACTAGTCTAGTTTACTATGCTCATGGGGCTGGTCGGCTTACTGATGATAAACAACCATTTGAAGATTTTTTAAGTAATGGTGGTAAATTAGATTCAATAGTTGTTCTTTCGGCAAGTATTTCTACATCTGAAACTAATTTAAATAATATTAGTGAATATTTGGATACTTTAATAGAAAAATATGGTATAGCACTAGATAATGTATCTTTTAGTGGTTTTTCATCTGGTGGAAATACTGCTCAAAAAACTTTTTTAAATTTTATTGCAAGACATCCTGAAGCTGAAGCTAGTTTAGTTTATATTGATTCTGTCTGGCCAAATTATTTAAATGATTATTTAGATGCTGGCGGAAGTTTAGAAGGTAAAATAATTATTGATATTATAGGAACTGGGTTTGCATTTAATGGTGATTGTGAGGCATTAAAAAAAGCAAATGGTGCTGGGGCAAGTGTTTATACATTGAAGGGTAATCAAAATAAATCACATCCTGGTGAAAATGCCAATTTTTTTAAATATGCTTTAAGTTATTTATGTAATCGAAATTGCGATTTTCCAATTACCGATTATTTTACTATTGGAAAATATAATAAAGATGGGGTATTAAAAACATACAGTGGTGAATTGAGTGATGAAGATAGAAGAGAATTAAATGCTATATGTGAAGAATTAGCAAGTATATTAAGAGTAGACCAAGATCCAGCTTTAATATACCAAAGAATGGTAAATGATGTTCAAGGATTAAAAAATAAATACTTTGGCGAAGGAAGCGAATGGAAATGGAATAATGCAACATTAGAAAGCGAATTGCAAAACTTAGTAAGTCAAGTAAGTGGATTAGAATATATGCAAGATGCAGAAGCAGGGGGATATGAAAGTACAACAGAGATACCAAATCTTGAGGCAGAAAAACAAAAATTATTGTATGCTAATGTAACAGGATTAATTTTAAATATAGATAAAATAATTGAAACAGCTTATATGATACAAGATTCAATAGAAATAACAGAAGAAACAAAATCAGAAGAAGCAAGTGAATTAGAGGTTGCCGATGAACAAACAAATTCTAGTGGAACCGGATTTTTAGGTATGATTGATTCAGCAATTGAAAAAGGGAAAGAAAAATTTAAAAATATTGTAGAAAGTGCATATGAATGGTTACATCCCGATCCAAAAATAGAATTACCAGGGGTACTAGGATATTTACAAAGAGGATTTATGAATGCACATCATGGATTTGATGAGTTAATATGGGGAATATTAGGATATGATGTACCAGAATTAGAAGATCCAAATAAAATAGCAAATTCAGCAAAAAAACCACTAGGAAAAGGAGGCGGAGGCCAAGCCGGAGGTGGAAGCGGAAGAGGAGGAAGTCCTGAAGAGCCAGAGAAACCAAGTAATCATAGTGGTGGAGGATATTATGGAGGAGGATATAATCCAAGTCCAGAAACAAATACGGAAGTATCAGAAGGATATGATATAAAGAAAGATTTTCCAAAATGGGAAGAAATATATACTGATGAGAATAGGTTAGTATATGAAAGTGAAGAAGGATATAAAGTAGTAATACATCATAATGAAGAAGAGATAACAGGAGTAGAACATTATTATGACTTTAAGACAGAGGCAAATGCGGAAGCAAATTATGATAAAGTAATAAATAAATATGTAAATGAAGATTATGCAGATGTAGTAATAAGGAATGGTCAATATATAAAGATGGTATATAAAGAAGAATCATATAGTGGAATGACATTAAGTAAATTTAAAGAAAGATTTGCAGATTTAAAATTAGTTGAAAAGGAGGAAATTTAATATGGCAAGAATTGTTGCAGCAGATTTAGGAGCAGCAAATGCTGAAGCAGGAAAAGTGGAACAATTACATGATGAGTTAGTTAATCTTAAAGAAGCAGTAATTAGTTTTGATGATCGACTTATAATAGATTCTGAAGGCCCTGATGTTGATCGATTAAAGTCATCGATTTCAGAATATTCAACATCGTTAGGAAAGGTTATTGAAACAATATCTTCTTTTACTAGTGCATGTACAACTGCCAATGATAAAGTTTTAGGAGTAATGACAACGGACTATGTAGACGATAAAGAAATTGAAGAATTAAAAGCCGAAAAAAGTAAATTGGAAAGTGAAAGAGATAATGCCCAAAGTATTATTGATTCGTTTTCTGCTCTTGATCCTGATAATAAATGGGCTGATTGGACAACTTTTTTTAGAGCCATAGCAGATAGATGGAGTTGGAGACTTAATGGTCATGTTAATGATATTCAAAAAGATATAGAATATATGGAAGGTGTAATGTCTACATGTGCTGAAGCAGCTAGTACTTTTGATGCTAGTACTTCTGATATTGTTATAAGTGTAAAAAGATAGGATGATTTATAATGGATGAAAATAAGGAAAAAAAAGCTGATAATTCGAATATTGAAGCTAAACAAAAAATAAATAAAATAGATAGTGAAATAGAAAATGCCACTAAAGGTATTAAAAAATTAGAATCAATGAAAGAAAGTTTTATAAAGATTAATAAATCATTAGATAAATGTTATAATTTATTACAATATTCAATGTATAGTAAAGAAAAAAGTATTCAATATGATGAAAATTCTAATAATAATATAAAAATGCTTAATGAATTAACCGAACATATTGATGAGGGAAAAAGATATTTAAACCAAAGAATTGAAATTTTGAATAGTGAAAAAGAAAAAATTCAAAAAAATAAGCGTGATAAAGAATCAGAAGAAAAAGATTAATAGTTTTTTGTTATAAAAATAAACAAAAAATTTTCAAATGGGCTATTTTATGATACAATTAAATAGTAGATGATATTGAGTAGGTGGTTTACTATATGGATATAACAAATATGTATGATGTTACTAATGATTATAACGTTAAAGCCAATAATACTAGTGTATATCGTTTTGAATTTTCAAATGGTGAAACTAAAGATTATTTTGTTTATAATTCACCAGATTCTCCAGTTATTACTAGTGCTATGGTTATGCATCGGGGTAATGGAAGTACTAATACATTTTCAAATACATATTTTAACAATTTAACTACTGAATCGGTAGTTATTCTTCCTGTTGAGGTTACATCATTTCACGATCATCCAACACCTAATATATACGCAACTGGTAACTATGATGGCGCTGTAGAACAAGCTTATTACGATAGTGCAGTTGTTAATAAAATGGAAAATTATTTAGGCAAATGTTTTGATCAAGTCGCCTATTCTGGAACAAGTGCTAGTGGTATAGCTCCCATTGTAGCAGCAACATATAATACTTTAAATACCAATTTAAAGTCTCATTTAGTAGTTTTAGTTGATCCTTATTGTAATACTAATATAAGATCATCTGATCTTTCTGATGATGTAAAAAAAGGTCTAAAAGGAGTTAATATACTTACTTTTAACCATTCTGAATTACGTTATGAAGCCGAACAAATTGAAAAATTATATGGTGAATACGCTAATGTAATTGTTGCTACTAATAATACTTGGTCGAATACTCATGGAAATACAATTGCAACAACTTTCAATGATAATATTGTTGATTTTATGAGTGGTGATGATTTATTAAATATTGATAATTATACATTTCGTTTATATAATGCGGAAACAAAAACTGAAGAAGAGATTTCTTATGAAGCTTTAAAAGCATTACTTCCCGAAATATCTCCCGAAGAACTTTATTCATTAGCTTATAAAGACTTAATTAATTATGTTCAAGGATTAAAAAATAAATACTTTGGCGAAGGAAGCGAATGGAAATGGAATAATGCAACATTAGAAAGCGAATTGCAAAACTTAGTAAGTCAAGTAAGTGGATTAGAATATATGCAAGATGCAGAAGCAGGGGGATATGAAAGTACAACAGAGATACCAAATCTTGAGGCAGAAAAACAAAAATTATTGTATGCTAATGTAACAGGATTAATTTTAAATATAGATAAAATAATTGAAACAGCTTATATGATACAAGATTCAATAGAAATAACAGAAGAAACAAAATCAGAAGAAGCAAGTGAATTAGAGGTTGCCGATGAACAAACAAATTCTAGTGGAACCGGATTTTTAGGTATGATTGATTCAGCAATTGAAAAAGGGAAAGAAAAATTTAAAAATATTGTAGAAAGTGCATATGAATGGTTACATCCCGATCCAAAAATAGAATTACCAGGGGTACTAGGATATTTACAAAGAGGATTTATGAATGCACATCATGGATTTGATGAGTTAATATGGGGAATATTAGGATATGATGTACCAGAATTAGAAGATCCAAATAAAATAGCAAATTCAGCAAAAAAACCACTAGGAAAAGGAGGCGGAGGCCAAGCCGGAGGTGGAAGCGGAAGAGGAGGAAGTCCTGAAGAGCCAGAGAAACCAAGTAATCATAGTGGTGGAGGATATTATGGAGGAGGATATAATCCAAGTCCAGAAACAAATACGGAAGTATCAGAAGGATATGATATAAAGAAAGATTTTCCAAAATGGGAAGAAATATATACTGATGAGAATA
>CANPYA010000006.1 GCA_947587565.1 uncultured Bacilli bacterium
GGTGACTTAGGTTATTTAGATAGTGAAGGATTTTTGTTTATTACGGGAAGAAAAAAGAATATAATTATTTTAAGTAATGGGGAAAATATTAGTCCGGAGGAAATAGAAAGTGAACTAAGGCAAAATAAAGGAATTGCGGAAGTTATAGTCTATGAAGATAGTAACCATCTTGTAGCAAGTATATATCCAACAGAAGATTATTTAAACAATCAAGAATATTTTGATCATTTAATTTATAAATATAATCAAAATAAACCGAAAAATCATCAAATTGCGTTTGTAAAATTAAGAACTAAAGAATTTATTAAAAATAATAATGGAAAAATTTTAAGAAATAAAGTGGAGGAAGGAAAATGAAAGAAGAAATAATTGATTTAATAAATGAGGTAACAGAAGTACCTAAAAGTAAAATTAAGGATGATACTAATTTAGTTAAAGATTTAGATTTGGAATCCTTGGATTTAGTGGAATTAGTCGCAGCTTTTGAAAATAGATATGGTATTGAAATTTTAGATAAAGATATTAAAAATTTACAAACTGTAAATGATATTATTAAATATATAGAAGATAAAAATGTATAAATTATATTTAGAAAAAAATACTACTTCAAAAGAATTATTAAATAAAGTTTTAAAGGAAAATAATATTCAAGATGAAATTATTTATAATGCTTATGGTAAACCTTATCTAAAGAATAAAGCGCTATATTTTAATATAAGTCATTCAGGAATTTATACAGCTTTAGCAATTTCTAATAAAGAAGTGGGTATTGATATTGAAAAAATAACTATTAAAGAAAAAGTTATAGATAAAATTTGTAATCCGGAAGAAAAGATGTTAATTAAAACGGCAGATGACTTTACGAAAATGTGGGTTATAAAAGAAAGTTATGTTAAATATTTAGGGATAGGACTTGCTTATGGCCTTCAAAATGTTGATACTTTAAGTATAAATAATTTTATTTTAGAAACGATTGATGATTATTATTTGGCTATATATGGGGATGATTTAAAATAAGGAAGGAGTGAAAAGATGAATTTACTTTATTGTGGTGATGCCAATATTTTAGATGGTTTAATTATTTCCGTATTATCAATTTTAAAACATACGAAAGAACCATTACATATTTATGTTTTAACAATGCAATATCAAACCGAACAAAAAACTTATAAGCCAATGGCCAAAGATAATATTAAAGTTTTAGAAGATATTATTAAAAAAGAAAATAAACAAAGTTTTATTAAGTTAATTGATATCACTAATGAAGTAAATGCATGTTTACCTCTAGCTAATATAAATACCTTATTTACGCCTTATTGTATGTTAAGGTTATATGCGGATTTAATTCCAGAAATTCCCGATAAAATTCTTTATTTAGATAATGATGTAGTGTGTTTAAAAAATCCTTTAGAATTTTATGAGATGGATATTACAGATTATGAAGTTGTAGGTGTCCTAGATTATTATGGTAGTCATGTCTATAAGAAAAATCCTTTAAAAAGAGAATATCTAAATTCCGGGGTCTTACTTTTAAATATGTGCTTAATTAGAAAAACAGGATTATTTAAAAAGTGTCGAAATTTATGTCAAAAGAATAAAATGCTTTTACCGGATCAATCCGCAATTAATTGGTATGTAAAAAAGAAGTTAATCGTGGATAGAATTTATAATGAACAAAAGGAAGCAAGTGAGGCAACAGTATTTAGACATTTTAGTACAACTTTTAAGTTTTGGCCGAAGGTGTGTACCCAAACAATTAAGCCTTGGCAAATAGATTCGCTTCATAACATCTTAAAAATTCATTCATTTGATGATATACTTATAGAGTACCAACAAGTTTTAGAAAGGATGAAGAAATGAAAACTATTCCGATATTTTTTACTATCGATGCTCCTTATGCTCCCTATTTATCGGTAGCGATTGCTTCTTTAGTAGATAATGCCTCAAAAGACTATAATTATAATATTCATGTAGTTTATGAATCAATTACTGATTCTGCAAAGAAAAAATTAAAAACTTTAGAAAAAGATAATGTTAAAATTATTTTTAATAAAATGCAAAAAGAATTGGAAAGTATAACAAATCGGAAAGAGAATTTACTGAGAACCGATATTTTTACTTTAACAATTTATTTTCGCCTTTTTATTCCGGAAATGTTTCCCGAATATGATAAAGCTATTTATTTAGATAGTGATACTTGCATTTTAGGAGATGTATCTGAACTTTATAATTATGATTTACAAGATAATCTTTTTGGAGGTTGTAACGATATTTCTTGTCAAGATAATGCAACTTTATGTGCTTATTTTGCAAATAATGCAGGTGCCGAGATAAATGATTATATTAATTCTGGGGTTTTACTTATGAATATGGAAAAATTAAGAGAGGTTAATTTTGCTAATCATTTCTTATATCTTTTAAATAAATATCATTTTGATACAGTATGTCCTGACCAAGACTATATTAATGCGATGGCTTATGGAAAGATTTTGCATTTACCTAATGAATGGGATGCGATGCCGACAAATGGTAGTTTAGTTTTTGAACAGCCGAAAATTGTCCATTATAATTTATTTTCAAAGCCTTGGCATTATGATGATGTTGATTATGAAGAATATTTTTGGAAGTATGCCGAAAGGTCTTTATTTAAAGAAGAGATATTTAAAGAAAAAAATAAATTTACTAAAGAAATGCAAAAAGAAGATATTAAAGTTTTAGATAATTTAGTGAACAGAGCCGAAGAAATAATGCATAACGAAGTTACTTTTAAAAAAGTTTTTGAAAGTGGACAAGAAAAAAGGATATAACTTATGATTATTGGTGGAAGTAAAAAAGAAGTTATTGCAAATATTAAGAAAAATATTCAAGCGGGAGAATTAAATAAAAAAGTTGAAGTTAATGATCCTAATTTAAGTGATGAAGAAATTAATACTTATTTAAATAATTTTTATGCTAAAAGAAAACATAAAGTAAAATTCTTTTTGGAAAATAAAATAGCTTATTTTTATGTAGGATTAGTGGCTAGAAAATTAAATAGACATATTAAAATTGAAGGATTAGAAAACATTAAAGATTTAAATAATGGGGCGATTATTACAAGTAATCATTTTAATCCTTTAGATAGTTTAAATATTCGCAAACTTATTAAAAAAAGATATAAAAAAAATATGTATATAGTGATTGAAGATACTAACTTAGCCATGCCAGGTTTAATTGGCTTTCTTATGAATAATTTAAATAATATTCCGATTAATGAAGGACCAAATTATATAATTAAAACATTTAAGCCGGAATTAGAAAGAATTTTAAAAAATAATAATTATGTTTTAATTTATCCGGAAGAAGAAATGTGGTTTAATTACCGGAAACCTAGGCCTTGTAAAAGAGGGGCTTATCAATTTGCTGCGGAATTTAATGTGCCGATTATTTCTTGCTTTGTTGAAATGCTTGATACCGATATTAAAGACAATGACGAATTTAATGAAGTGGAATATATTGTTCATGTGTTAAAACCGATTTATCCGGATGGAAAATTATCTGTAAGAGAAAATAGTAAGAAAATGGCCGAGATTGATTATGAACAAAAGAAAGAAGCTTATGAAA
Source organism: uncultured Bacilli bacterium (assembly GCA_947587565.1). Classification (GTDB taxonomy): domain Bacteria; phylum Bacillota_I; class Bacilli_A; order RF39; family UBA660; genus SIG200. The sequence goes on from CANPYA010000006.1 coordinate 3,604, forward strand.
AGTATTATCATGAAAAGCTAGATTATAAATTTTCTTTTAAAGATATTGCGGGTTTAAAAAAGAAAGATTAATTTGATATTTTTAGTCTTTCTTTTTATATGTTACATAATTATAATTACTTAATTTACTACGTATTTGCATAGTTTCTAAAACTTTATCGTGAAGTATTTGCATATTTTCTTTACGAGTTAAATTATTATCTTTAAGAAATGGTCCATCAAGATAAATGATTATTTTCGGCTTTTTAAATATTTTAGATTTTACATAAGTAGTGGTAGCTACAAAAACTTTTTTATCTTCTAATGCGGGATAGTGGAAGGAAGTAAGAGGAAAATCTCTAATAAAAGTAGCATAAGGCCAAAGATGTGCTTCCGGATAAATTATAATTGGGTTACCTTTATTAACATAATAATGAATTGCATCTTTAAATTTTAGCATATCGTGAATATTATCTGGTATTGGTAAAGCTCCACCCATTGGAAGAATTTTACCTAAAATGGGAATGCCTAAATTAGAGGAACTACATATTATATACGGATGTTTAGGAAAACATATTAGAAAAGGATTAAAAACATCACCTAACATTTGAGTGTGATTAGCGTATAAAAAATAACCTTTTTCGCCCTTTAATATCTTTTTATTTTTTATTTTAACATGTAGCCATAACTTAGCATAAAGAAAGGCAAACGCGATAATTAAAAGATGCAAAATATAAGCAAATATTTTATAAAAGATATTAGTATGTATCCATTTATAATTCTCTTTTAATTGATAATCTTGTTTTTGGGATTCAATAATATCATCAGTATAATTATTATAGTAATAAATTTTCTTCATAATTACTTCCTAATCTATAAGGATATTATAACAAATATTAATTAATTTATATAGATTATTTAAAATTTGACTCTTTATGTAGTTTATTTTTTAGTTCTTTAATTTCCTTTTGATATTCTTTAATTACTTCTTTTGGAACCATTACATAGTTTTTATAATTATCATAATCTTCGGTATTATTTTTAAATCCTAAAATTAAAATTAAAATGGCATTAACTAATGTTAGTAAACAAGAAATAATTAACAAAATATTTTTAAGCTTCGAAAAAAGATCTACTTCAGTAATTAATCCCTTACTTAAATAATAATTTATTAAATAACAAAAACTTAGAAGCAGCATGGTTAAGAAAAAGAGTGTAATTAATATTACAATAAAAAAACTATTTTCTTGGGTATTATCTTTAATGTCTTTTAAATTATTTTTACTACTATCCATTTTACGTGCCCCTTTATATTAATAGTATATCATAAATGTGGCTACTGGCCTATATATAATTTTAAATTTTTTGGTCAAAATATATTTATAAGGCTGGTGTTTTAATGAAAGATACTTCTTATAATGATGAATATTACTATACTTTAGTAAGAAATAATATTAAAAGAATTCGTAAGGAAAGAAATATGACTCAACAAAATCTTGCAGATTTAACCGATTTATCTAGAGAATATGTTTGTGATATTGAAAATGAAAAACGAAATAAACATTTTACAATTGCGGTCTTAGGAAGAATTGCGGATGCTTTACAAATACCAATAACGGAATTTTTCAAAAAATAAAAATGGCTAAGTTAGTCATTTATTTTTTGTCTTTAATTAAATCGGGTATTAATTCATCTAAATAATTTAAAATATCTTCTTTATTATATTTATCCTTGCCTCTTAACCATTCAATACCAACACTTGTTACTGCCCCAAGATAAAAGATAACCATAATATCCGTCGGAACATTACCTTGATGAATATTGCTAATTTCCATCCTTTTGTTAATATCTTTAACCGCTACATCCCCAATGATATCAAAAATAATCCCGCTTTTATTACTAATAAGAATTGAAGAATAAATATCTTTTTTAGATTCAATATGGTCTAAAATTAAGGAAATCATTTCCATATAATATTTTTTCGTATTAACAATTTGTTCATTTTGCTCCAAATCTTTTAACATGGTATCTTTTAAATTATTAATAAAATCGATAAACAAATCATATTTATCACTATAATGGGCATAGAAAGTTGAACGATTTACTAAAGCATCATTACATATGTCCGCCACCTTTATTTCTTCAAAAGGTTTATCCTTAATTAATTTTATTAAAGAATTATATAAAGCATTTTGAGTTTTAACTATCCTTAAATCTTTTTTCACTTCCACTTTTCATCACCAAGTTAATTATACAAATATCGTTTTAAAAAGTAAAGATATAAATACAAGTGTTGTTTATTTAATGGTATGTTTTTTAAAAAATGTTGGATAACCAACAAAAAACCAAATATGTTAGTGGATTAAATCATTTTTTCGACATAAGATATTTAGCGAATGGGAGGAAATTAGATGAAACGGATAACTGATTTTATTTGTAAACATCAAAAATTAGTTTTAATTATTTCTTGTATCTTACTAGTTTTATCTTTTATTGGAATGCATTTAACAAAGGTAAACTATGATATATTAGTTTATTTACCGGAAGATATTGAAACTATTAAGGGCCAAAATTTATTAACAGATGATTTTGAAATGGGGTCATATTCTTTAGCGGTCGTTAATAATATGCCAAGTAAAGATATTTTAGAGTTAGAAGAAAAAATTAAAGAAGTAGATGGTGTTAATGCGGTAGCTAGTATTTATGATGCAGTAGGAACGAACATTCCCCTTGATATGTTACCTGAAGATATAGTCTCAAAAGTTCATAAAGAAAATAGTGATTTATTAATTATTACTTTTGCTGATTCCACATCGAGTACGAGAACTTTGAATGCGGTTTCAGAAATTAGAGAAATATCTAAGGATGTTAGTCAAGGTGGGATGAGTTCAATGGTTTTAGATACAATGAACTTATCAGAAAAAGAAATTGTAATATATGTTGTTATAGCGGTAATCTTATGTTTATTAGTGTTAGAATTAGCCTTAGATTCTTATATTGTTCCAATACTTCTTTTATTAAACATTGGCTTTGCCATAGTCTTTAATCTTGGAAGTAACATTTTATTTGGGGAAATCTCATACATTACTAAAGCTTTAGTAGCAGTTTTACAACTTGGAGTTACCACAGATTTTTCGATTTTCTTATATCATTCTTATCAAAGTAAGAAAAAGTTAATGACTTCGAAAACAATGGCTATGAAAGAAGCAATAGAGGAAACATTATCATCAGTTGCGGGTAGTTCCCTTACTACTATTGCGGGTTTCTTAGTCTTATGCACTATGCAACTTACCTTAGGTAAAGATTTAGGAATTGTTATGGCCAAAGGTGTCTTAATCGGTGTTATTTGTGTTTTAACATTATTTCCTAGTTTACTTTTATTATTTGATAATTTAATTGAAAAAACTAAACACCCAAAATTATCTTTAAGTTTTACTAAATTTAATAGATTCATTATTAAGCATAAAGTACCAGTTTTCATTTTATTCTTACTACTATTAATTCCTACATATTTAGCCTATACCAAAGTACCGGTTTATTATAAGTTAGATAAATCATTACCAAGTACTTTAGAAAGTATTAAAACCAATGAAACATTAAAAAATGATTATAACATTGTCAGTCCAATAATTATTTTAACGGATAAAAATTTATTAACTTCTGATGTTTTAGAAATGACAGAAGCTTTAGAAGAAACATCAGGTATTGAATGGGTATTATCTTTAAGTAAGTTAGAGAATGCTGGAATTACGAAGAATATGTTAGATGATGATTTATTAAAATTAGTTCAAAATGAAGATTATCAAATGATATTATTAAATTCGCAATATGAAACGGCAACTGATGAGTTAAATAACCAAATTGATACAATCAATGATATTGTTAAAAAGTATGATACTAAAGCCATAGTGGCTGGTGAAGGACCACTTATGAAAGACTTAGTTAATATTTGTGATATCGATTTTCAAAATGTTAATGTTGCTTCAATTGTCTGTATCTTTATCATTTTATTCTTTGTCTTAAAATCAATAAGTTTACCATTCTTACTGATTATCGCAATTGAATTTGCTATATTTACAAATATGAGTTTCTCGTACTTTAGTGGCACTACCTTACCATTTATTGCACCGATTGTTTTAGGAACTATCCAACTTGGCGCCACGATTGATTATGCTATATTAATGACAACAACTTATTTACGAAAAAGAAGAGAAGGCAAGGATAAAAATACCGCGATGTTAGAAACAATGGATTATTGTGGAACATCTATTTTGACAAGTGGTATGTGCTTCTTTGCAGCCACCTTTGGGGTTGGTATTTATTCAAAAATTGAGATGATCGGTGCTCTTTGTGCCCTTATTGCCAGAGGAGCCATTGTCAGTATGTTGGTAGTTATTATGATTTTACCAGGAGTGTTGTTAATCTTTGATAAATTAATAATGCATACGACTTTAAAAGAAAGGAAAGATAAAAATATGAAAAAAAGTTTTAAAAAGATGGCTACAAAAGTAGCAGTGTGGGTTATGTTATTTGGAGTTGTTACTTATCCAATTGGAACTCTTGCCCTAACTAAAAATGAAACAGTCTATACGAAATTAAATGAAGATGGTAGTGTTAAAACCATTTTAGTTAATAATCAAATTTTAAATACGAAAAAATTGACTACTTTAGAAGACTATTCAGAACTAGAAAATATCTTAAATATTAATGATGCTAGTACTTTTAAAAAAGAAGGCAATAAATTAACTTGGCAAACTTTAGGTAATGATATCTTTTATGAAGGAACCATTAATAAAAAATTACCCATTAATTTAGATATAACTTATAAACTAGATGGTAAAGAAAAGAAAGTTTCCGAAATGCTTGGTCAAAGTGGTAAAGTAACAATTACTTTAAAATATACTAATACCCTTAAAAATACTGTAACTATAGATGGTAAGAAAGAAACTTTATATACTCCTTTTATAGTAACTTTAGGAACTATTTTAGATAGTAAAGTAAATAGTAATGTAAAAATTAATAATGGTAAAGTAATTGCAAACGGCACTAAAAATATTGTTGTAGGTATGTCTTTGCCCGGATTATATGAAAGTTTAAAATTAGCTGAATTAAAAGGGACGAATGAAGTAACTATTAGTTATGAAACAACCAATTTTGAACTTGCGAGTATTTATAGTGTTATTACGCCAAAATTAATCGATAGTGATGATTTAAAAATATTTACCAAGATGGATAGTATTTATCAAAATGTTGATTCTTTACAAGAAAATATGAATAAAATTGAAGAAGGAGCCAAAGAAGTATCTAATGGTAGTAATAAATTAAAAGAAGGATTGGAGTCATCAATTAAAAGTTTAACTACTACAGGTGATGCTTTAACTACTGAGCAATTAAATGGCATTAAAAAAGAAACAACTGCTAAAGTAAAAGAAACATTTACCAAAGAATATCAAGATAAAATTGCGAGTGATACTTGGAATGAAGTTAAAAATATCATAAATGCTGATGAATCTAGTAAGAAAGAAATTGAAAAATATGTTACGGAATCTGTTATGAATATTATGGGAGCATATTTAGGTGGTAGTGAAAATCTTACCTATTATGGTGCTTGCTTACAAGGTAATGATATGGCTTGTGGGGTATTAACTCAAAAGGGAATTAATTTAGAAAATGCTAAATTATTGCAAGATACCATAACTAAACAAGTAACTGATACAGCTAGGAAAACTTCCGATTTTGTAGCGGAGAATGTTTCTAAACAAGTAGCAATTTCGGTTAGTGAAAAGTCCGCTTTACAAACGGCCGAAAATATTTCGCAAACTCTTGCTAGTGAAGTAGCGAACCAAGTTAAAGATGCTTCTTTAAATAAAATTGTGAGTTCTTTAGATACATTATATAATGGAGTAAGTGCATTAGATAAGGGAATAAATGATTTATATAGCGGAATATCTACTTATAATAAAGAAGGCATTAATAAAATAAGTGAATTAGTTAATAAAGAAATAAAACCTTTAACCAATAAAATTAAGGCTCTTAAAAAATTAAGTGATTCATACAATTCATTTACTACTAATTATAAATTAACAAATAGTGAAACTAAATTTATTATGGTTGTAGATTCTGTTAAAGCACCGAAGAAAGAAGTTGCAACTAAAGCAGAAACTCCTAAGACAACATTTTGGGATAGAGTAAAAAATTTATTTAAATAATGTTATGAAAGGATACTGAAAAAGTATCTTTTATTATGAAAAAATAGTTGAAAAAATAAAAATAATAAGTAATAATATAAGTAAATTACATTTTGAAAGAAGTAAAATAAGACTTAAAAAGAAATTAAAGATGTCTTTGGTGACGTTAATTATTATCTAAATTGTCCTAAAGAATTATAAAGAGTTAAATTCAAAGGAAGAAATAGAGTTATACAAGGAAATAACTATGAAATTAAATACTAATGAAGCAGAAAGAATAATGGATTTATTATCAGATAATTAAAAATTAAAGCGAATAGCAGTAAAACATATTATTGTTTTTTTAAAATTTAAATTCATTATTTTTACAGCAAAATGAAATTAAAATATTTTTAAATGTTTTTATTGAATACAATTTTTTAATTAATAACAAGCAATAAAATATATATTACTTTTGCATTTAAATTAAGTGATTATTCTTACGAAGCTTGATATAATAAATATATCAAAAAGAAAGTATTTCTATGGAGAAAATAACTTATTATAAATTTCAAAAAAGTAAGGAGTAAAATATGAACTATATAATTGGTTTAGATTTAGGAGTAAATAATGTTGGTTATTCAGTTATTAATGCCGAAACAAAAAGCATTATTAAAAAAGGCGTTCGATTATATAGTGTTGCTGATAAGGCTGAAAATCGTAGGATTCTAAGAAATACTAGAAGAAGATTAAAAAGAAAAGATAATAGAGTTAATGAATGTTTAAATTTATTTAAAGGAATAAATTTTCCAAGTTATAATACAGTTGATGATGATTTATTAACTAAAAGAATTAAAGGCTTAAATGAAAAAATAGAAAAACAAGAAATAGTAAATATAGTATGTTATTTTATGAGTCATCGTGGTTATATTCCATTTGGTGATGAAGAGCGAAATTTAATTGATTTAGAAAATAAATATCCATGTGAGTATTATATGGAAGTTTTGAAAAAGTATGGTAAATATCGAAATATGCAATTGGTGGTAAAACATAGTGATTTGCAAAAAGAATTAAAGGCCATATTAAATAAACAATTAAATTATTATCCAGAATTAAAAAATATAATGAGTAAAGATAACAATTTATTAACTATTTTTTCAAGAAAAAGAAAGTTTTGGGAAGGACCAGGAAGTATAAATTCATTAACTCCTTATGGTTGTTTTAAAAATGAAGATGATGTATTAGAATATCAAAATATTAAAGAAGAGGGAAAAGAAAAATATTTATTTGAAGAATTAATAGGTCATTGTAAAATCTATCCAAATGAAAAGTGTGTTCCTAAGGCAAACTTTTTTGCTGAAGAATTTAATTTATTAAATGATTTTATAAATATTAGGATTAATAATATTGAAAATATTATAAATAATGAATATGTATATGCTGATAATAATGACTCTTATCGACTTACAACTTTAGCCTTAGAAAAAATTATTGATTATTGTTTAAATTATGAAGGAACTTTAACTTATGTTAAGGTTTTAAAAGATGTATTAGGTTTAAAGAAAAATGATATAAGTAGCTATCGTATTGATAAAAATAATAAACCAATATTTTCTCTTATGAATAATTATAGATATATTAAAAAAGTTTATCAAGAAAATAATTTGGATATGACTTGGTTAATTAACGATAATTATAAAAATTACAATATTTTGATAAATCTTTTAGCGGTTGCTCCTGGTATAGTAGAAGTTCAAAAAATGTTAGCAAATATACATGATTGTCATACTGATGAATTAAATGTAATAAAAAGTATAAATGATAAATTTAAAAAAGATGGTGTATTGCAATATCATGCTTTATCCGAACGAGCATTAGTTAGATCAATAAATGATATGCTTACAAATTGTATGAATTTTATGCAAGTATCTAAAAAATTTGATTATGAAAAAGAAGCCAGAACAGAATTAATTAAAAATTATGGCGATAGTAAAAGTAAATTATTAATGACTACCAAATATGTTGATGATATTATTGCATCTCCACAGGTTAAAAAGACCTTACGTCAAGCTATTAAAATTGTTAATGATATTATTAAAGAACAAGGTGATTATCCATCTGTTATTGCCGTTGAAACAACTACAGAACTAAATAGTAATGAAAAGAAAAAAGAAATTGAAAAAATTCAAAAAAGAAATGAAGATTTAAGAAAAGAAGCCATTAAGTATTTGGAAACAAATTTAAAAAATATCATTATTACTCCTAAAATGATTGAAAGAGTAATGCTATATCGTGAATTAGATGAAGCATGTCCTTATTGTGGTTCTCCTTTAAATATTAATGATGTTATAAATGATATTGTAGAAGTAGAACATATTCTCCCAATTAGTCAAAGTGCTGATGATTCTCAAGATAATAAAACCCTTGCTTGTGTTAAATGTAATAATTTAAAAGGAAATAGAACACCATATGGCTTTTTAACTCCTGAAAAATTTGAAGAATTTGTTCAAAGAATATCAAAATTAAAAATAAGTGAACAAAAAAGAAATAATTTCTTAACAACAGATGATATAAATAAATATAAAACTAAATTTTTTAATCGTAATTTAATAGATACTGCATATGCAACAAAAGAAATGGTTAATCAAATAAAATTGTTTAATTTATATTTAAAAGAAAACGATAAAGAAAAAGAAATTTTAACTTTATCTACGCCAGGTCAATTAACTCATAAAATTAGAGAAGCATGGCAAATTGAAAAAAATCGTGAAGAAGGAAAATGGCATCATGTTGTAGATGCTTCCATTGTCGGTAGTATAGCTATTACAAATATAGGTAAAAAAATTATTAAATTACAAAATGATCTCCAATATTTACTTTTAAATAAAAATGAACTTCAAGAAATACCTAAATTATTGTCTAATTTTACTCCTAATGAAATGAAAGATGAAATATGTCAAATTAAAAGTGATGCTGATATAAATATTTCTATGCAAGTTAATAAAGATATTAATAGGTCAATTTCTAATGCTAATTTAAGTAAATTTATCAAAAAAGATAATAATTATTATATTATAAAGCAAATTAATGATATATATGCTCCTAACTTATATCGAAATGATAAAAAAATATTAGATTGTTTATTTGATAGTAATGATACTAAATATACATTATTATGTCAAAGTCAAAATCCTAAGTTATATTCTTTATTAAAAAATATATATTATAATTATCAACAAGATAATACTAATCCATTTTTAAATTATTGTTATGAATTAATGGATAAAGACCCTAAAGAATTTAATTATTTAGTTGATGGAATAAAAACTCCTTCTAAAAATAATAAAGGAGTATTAATAAAAAAATTACGCTATATGCAAAGTGTAAATGATCCATTCCTTTTAGAAAAGAAAAATATTGCTAAAAAAGAAAATACTTTAATAGGTTTAGATAGTGTAGCAGTTTATTATACAAGTTTATATTGGAATAAAGATTTAAAGAAAATAATATTTATGCCAGTATATCTTCCTTGTGTTAATTTTAAAACAAAGCAAATTAATAAAGAACATCAATTATATCAATTATACTATCAAAAATTAATTGCAGGAAAAAATGTGGAATTTATAGTTAATTTGTATAATGGAAATTATATTGAAATAGAAAAGTCAGATGGTGAAATACTTCATGAATATGTTAAAGGTTATTCTAAATCGAGTGGTAGTATTCAATGTAAATCAGGTAAATATTTATCTTCAAATGATAAATTTACATTATATGATGTTGATCGCTTAGGAAATAAGTATAAACGTTTGACATGGCCTCAAAAATAATTTATAATTTATTATAGGTGTTGGTAATTAATATGTTTTCAACATCTCAAATTACACAGGGTTTCCTATTATAACTAAATTTTAGGCAACCAAAGGATGCTTCGGCATTCTTTTTTGTTTCTTATGGCTTTTAGAACTATTTATATTGAATAAAAGTTAAATTAGATTTAAATAACATTGTAATTCAATTTTATATTTAATCATTATTTAATTTTTTAGAAACAGGAGATATATCTAGTATTAATTTTCCCTCATTATACTTTATATAAATTTATACCGACAAATGCGTTTAATTTTAATATATGATTTACCTGCCGTAGAAGATAATGATAAAAGAATATATAACAGATTTCATACAAATATAGTTAAATTAGGATTTTATATGTTGCAATATTTAATTTATGTTAAAGTAGTAACTAATGATATAACTATGAAACAATATATGTTTAAATGATATTGTGAAAATAGTTAAGATTGATGATGATATAGAAAAAATAATTTTAAATAATTTAAATAAAACTTTTATAATTTTTTTTACTCTAGTTTATTAAATTTAAATATTTTTAATTATGATAATTTTTAAAGTTTTGATATATCTTTAAAATTAAATAATTATAATTTAATATGTATTGATGAAATAAGTACTTTTAATATTGATTATACGATTGCTAAATTAGAAAGTAATTGGCCAATAGAATTTAACTCTATGCAAGTTAAAAAATATATTGTTAAATACTTTGAACTTATAAAAATAAATATTCCTTTACAATCATATAATGAAACTGAATATCTTGTTTATATATTATTAAATAAAATATATAATTATTGTTTTCCAATTCAAAATTTCTGTATAATAAGTGACAATGTTAAGTCTTTTTTAACTAAAATATAAAAAATATGGTATAATTTTTATAGGTTTTAAGATCCTGTGTATTTGAGATGTTGAAAACTGAAATCCATCATGAAAGATGAGTTTTAGGATCCTGTGTAATTTGAAAGGTGAAAACGAAAGATTATTATTGAAGAATTAAAATATGGTTTTAGGATCCTGTATAATTTGAGAGGTTGAAAACCACAATTACAAAAATTTATTATTCTAGCAAGTTTTAGGATTTTGTGTAATTTTAGATGCTGAAAGCGAAAAAATATCAAATATATGATGGCAATAAATTGATTATAAGTGGTATTACCAATACTGAATATACTAGTAAAATAATTTGTAAAACTAGTAAATAATGATATAATTTTACTAGGTGATTTATTTGTGATTATTGTAGTAGCAGCCTTAATATTTAAAGAAGATAAAATTTTAATATAAGTTTTTTGCCGACTGTTTAGGAAGTTGTAAAGAGCATCCTAATAAATTAAAAAGATAAAAGACGCTTTATAAGAAATATTGTATTTTACATTGTATAATAGAAAAATTAAGCATATTAATTTGTGAGCGAAAGAACAATAACTGAATATTCTATAAGAGCATACAAGAGTAGTTAAAAAAAGTAATTCTTTTTTGATAATATATTATCTTTTCAACAAATTTTAAAAGCCTTTACTACGAATCATGATTGTAGTAAATTGTAAAAAGATATTAATTCGAGGAGGTCAACATGATAGAAATATATAATGAAGATTATAAGAAAACAGTTCGTAGAATGAAGAAAAATAAAATTAAAGTAGATGCAATTATTACCGATCCTCCCTATGGAGTAAGTAGAAAATATCAACTTGGATATTCTAATATGGGTAGAAGTGGTATGAATTATGGAGAGTGGGATTACAATTTTGACCAAAAAAAATGGATTCGTGAAGTTGCTGATTTAGTTAAAATTGGTGGAACAGTTATTATTTTTAATGATTGGAAAAATCTTGGAATGATTGCTGAACAATTAGAAGAATGCGGATTTATTATCAAAGATATAATTAGATGGGTAAAGAAAAATCCTATGCCTAGAAATGTAGATAGAAGATATGTTAATGATTGTGAATTTGCAATATGGGCTGTTAAGAAAGGAAAACCATGGACATTTAATAAGCCCAAAAATGCTAGTTATTTAAAGCCTGAATTTACTACTGGAGTTGTTTCTGGAGGAAAAAAAAGACTTCATCCAACCCAAAAGCATTTAGAGGTAATGGAAAAATTAATTGAAATACATACAAACGAAAATGATTTAGTTTTTGATCCGTTCCTCGGATCTGGTACAACAGCCTTAGCTTGTAAAAATTTAAGTCGAAATGTAATAGGTTCTGAAATAGATGAGAAATATTATAAAATTTCTATGGAGAGAATTAAATGATAGGTTCGCCATTAAATTATACAGGAAATAAATTTAAATTATTAAATCAATTAATTCCATATTTAAACAATCAATCTGATACTTTTATTGATATTTTTGCGGGTAGTGGATTAGTTGCTTTGAATACTAATGCAAATGAATTGATTCTTAATGATAATAATAAAATAACAATTCAATTATTAAATTATTTTAGAGATAATGATTCTAAAACAATTAATGATAATATGGATAGAATAATAAAAAAATATGGCTTTACTGATTCATATAGAAATGGATTAAAATCATATAAAGAAGAAAAACATGAAGGATTATCAAAATATAATAAAGAGCCTTTTAATAAACTTAAATTTGATTATAATGAAAAACCAACTGTTGATAAATTATTTGCTTTAATAGTTTTTGGATTTAATCATTATATTAGATTTAATTCAAAAGGGTTATATAATGTACCAGTTGGAAAAGTTGATTATACAGCATCTTTGAGAAAAAAAACAGAACAATACGAAATAGCTTTAAGTAATAGAAAAATAACGATTAGTATGAAGGATTTTAGGGATAAATCTTTATATAAAAACCCAAAAGCTTTATATTATTTTGACCCGCCATATTTAATAACATTAGCTCCATATAATGCACTGTGGAATGAGAAAGATGAAAAAGATTTATTAAATTTGTTAGATAATTTAGATAAAAAAGGAATTAAATTTGCTTTATCTAATGTAATTGAATCAAACGGAAAAACAAATTACATATTAAAAGAATGGTCAAAGAAATATAATATAATTTATTTGAATAGAAAATATTTAAATTCTAACTATCGTAAAAAGAATATCACGATAGCACAAGAAGTTTTAATAATTAATTACTAGAAGTAGGAGGTAATGTATGGACAAGAAGCAAGCAGTTAAATCTGGAGTAGCAGGTAATAGAAGGGGAAATAAATTATATAGTTTTAATACAAGCATTAGAATACCTGATAAAAATATTGAATTCTTAAGAATTTTCAAAAAGTATGAAGGAAAATTATTTACTGATGAAGTTAAAATTCAAGTTTATAAAGATGCTATTCAAACTGGAACTTTAACGCCTGTAAGATTAGATTCTATAATGAGAAATAAAATAAAACAAGGTGAAATACTAGATGATGATGAATTAATACAAATAATGAATGAAAATGAACCAACAAATGGTTTTACAGGGCGTGTTGGCGATTATATAATGGCATTAGAAAATCAAGCTCTAATTCAAAGATTAGGAAGTAACAGAAAATATAGAATTAGAGTTACTGAACTAGGAAATAAATTACTTGAAGATTCTTCGTATGAACAAGATATTTATACTAAAGCAATGATTGGACTTGAATACGGAAGTCCAGTTCGAAATACTGCACATAATAAATCAAATCCATTTTTAAATACATTATATGTAATAAATGAATTAAATAATTATTATAAGGATGATATTGACTATAAAGGATTAACACTATATGAATTTGGTGTATTTGTTTTAACTATGAAGGATTGTGGCTATAAAAAAGTTGTTAATAAAATTATTGAATATAGAAATGTTTATGATACAAAAGAAAATGATTTATTTGCCCAAAAATATCTAGAAAACAATGATATTCAAGCATATAGTAAAGGAACTTTATATGGTTCCGCAAGTTATGCAGATGAAGTATTAAGAAAATTTAAGAAAACGGGTTTGATTGTTGAAAAACGGGGCTTTAGAACAAGATATATAAACTTTAATAAATATGAATTAGTAAAAATCGAATTATTGATTGATAAATATAAAAATTATAAATGGAAAAATTTTCATGATGTGGATGAATATTTTGAATATATAGAAAATATTGTCTTGCCTTGGGAAGAATCAAATTCAAGCTTTTTTAAAGTAGTTGAAGATAAAGCTAAAGCTATTGACTATAAAATTAATAAAGAAAGCATTTCTCAAAGAGAATATCAGGAAATCAATAAATTATATTATCAATATATATTTGAAAATAATGATTATGATGAATTTCCGTATGAAAATATTCAAATGGAATTAAAATTGATTGATAGATCTATTGATGGAACTACCGCATTAGGCGATATTGAAGAATATGTTCGCTTTGAATGGTTTACTGCTTTATTATTTGCATCTAAATTTGGTAAGGAAAATGTTAAGGGAAATTTAATATTGGATGATAATGGATATCCATTGTCACAAGCTCCAGGTGGAAATGCAGATGTTGAAGTATTTAACGATAAGGTTCATTATAATATAGAAGTAACTACTATTAGAAATAGAAGTCAACAATTAAATGCAGAAACAACTACAGTCGCAAGACATCTTGCTTCAACATTGAGTGAGAATGTTATAGATAAAGCACTTTTAGTAGCACCATTTATACATGAAGATACTATTAGATATTATCGTTTTGAAGCAACAGATGAAGGTGTAACTTTAGTTCCAATAACAATAGATATGTTAATAAAAATTGTAGATAAAGCAAAGTCATTAAAAGAATTTGACTTATTTATAGAAGAAATTGCCAAAAAATTAAAAGAAGGATCTGTTGAAGATTATAAATTATTTATATCTGAATATGAATAGGAAAGAAGGAGAGAATTATGATAGAAGGATTTAATCAACCAACAATAGAAAATTTAAGTTTATTATTTAAAAATTGTTTTTCAATTCCAGTGTTTCAAAGACCATATAGTTGGGGAAATGAAGAAATAAGTGAATTATTCGCAGATATTGATGAGTATTTTAAAAATAATAGTGCCGATGATTTGTTTATGGGAACTATTTATATGTCAGTAGATAGTCAAGTGAAAAGTAGCATATTTAAATATGCGATTATAGATGGCCAACAAAGGGTTACTACGCTTGCTTTAATGAGTTTAATATTATATCATTATGCAATTAAATATGGATTAGATGCTGATGATACTGTAGTTAATTTAAAGAGTTATTTATGGAAAAAAACTGATGGGAGACAAAACAATAAGAAAGAACCATTATTAAATTCTAGTTCCATTGAACAAAAAGCTATGAAACATATTTTTGATACTGTTTTTGATCACGCTGGTGAAGAAGATTTGCTTGATAAAATATATGATTATAAATGTGAAAATAAACAGGAAGAGAAAATAATTAATAATATTAAAATAATTAATAATAAAATTAATAGTTTGGTAATTAGTTTAATTTCGAATAATAGTGAAATTTTGCTAGATTATATTGATTATATTATTAACAATTTAAAATTTATTACAATTACTGTTGGTAGAGGTAATGAAAAGAAATTGTTTGAAATATTTGAATCAATTAATAGTAAAGGAAAACAATTAGATCAAATAGACTTAATTAAGAGTTATATATTCCAAAATATAGATGGTAATGATTATGATACTTATTTAAATACATGGGGAGAATTAATAAAAGAAACCAATGATAATCTTGAAGATTATATGTATATTTTTATTAAATCTTTCATTAAATTTTATAAAGTTGGTTTAAGTGCAAAATATTTTAAATCATCAAATAATGATTTAATGAAGTATTACAAAAAGAATAACTTAAGTGATACTTTTAAAGCTTTGTTGGACGATATGAATGATAAAGTTAAATATTATAAAATTATGTTTAGTAAAGATAATTATTTAATAAATAATAATAAATTTAAATTTTATACTTCTTGTTTAAGATTGCTTGAATATGAACATCCAAGTCCAATAATTTTTAGATCATATTGTGAATTTGGTTCGAATGATCTTGATAAAAAAGAATTAGTGGAAGTAATTAAGTCATGTTTTGTTTATATGTTTTCTTTTCAAACTATTTCCAATAGGGATAGTAAAGATGCAATAAAAACATTTGAAAAAATAATGACAACAATTATCGAGATTGGATATAATTATAAAGATATAATTTCTACATTTAGAGAAAATTTGATTCTAGATGGAATAGATAATAAGTATATTGAAAATAATGTTCTTAACTTCATAGGATACACAGAAAAGAAAGAAAAAGTTGCTTCGAGAGTTTTACTGGCTGCTTATGAATTCACTGATAATGGTAAATTGGATTACGATAAAGCACTTTATATTATGAATAATAGAGATGCTATACAAATAGATCATATATTACCACAAACTCCTGATAAAAATGATGAAAAATGTTCTTACTATGCAGAAGGACCTAAAGGTAATACTATTTTAAAATTAAAGAAGGATCATGATTTTAATATTCCTGGTGTTGTTGAAAATATGAATTATGTAATTTTTCAAACTCAAGTATTAGATAAAATTGGTAATTTAAGATTGATGTGGCGATACGATAATGGTGATAAAAGTAATTCAATTGTTAAATTAAATAGTTATTCAACTTTTAATACTTATGGACAAATTGCAGATAGAGCAGCAAAGTTATCTAATAAATTATCAAAAAATGAAATATTTACAATTTAGTATTGTGCTAAAAAAATGCTATTTTTAAAATGATTAAATAAGATGGTTTAGCCATTATTGTTTAATCATGTGAATAAAGCAAAAATTATAAAATAGTTATAAAACATACCTTTAAATAGGAGGTATGTTTTTTGTGTAAGAAAACCCCTAGCTAGGCTAGGGGTTCAGTGTAGCTTAAGCGATGAGTTGAAAATAAAAACTCCTTCTAATATAATATTGGTTGCGACCGCCAGGAAGCAACAATAATATTAGAAGGAGGACGTTTATGAAAAATATTCAAATAAACGATATAAAAAGTTTAGCACATACACAATGGAATTGCAAATACCACATAGTATTTGCGCCAAAGTATAGAAGAAAAGTCTTTTACGAAAGTAAAAGACTAGAAATAGGTCAAATATTGAGACAACTATGTGAATGGAAAGGAATAACAATAATAGAAGCAGAAGTATGTCCAGACCATATACATATGTTAGTAGAGATACCACCAAAATATAGTGTATCAAGTGTAATGGGCTTTTTGAAAGGAAAAAGCAGTTTGATGATATACCAAAAGTGGGCGAATATGCGGTATCAATATAGGAACCGAGAATTTTGGTGTAGAGGATACTATGTAGATACAGTAGGAAAAAACACAAAGAAAATAAAAGAGTATATACAAAATCAATTAAAAGAAGACCAATTAAGTCATCAAATGACATTTGAAGATTTTGACCCTTTTAAAGGGTAGCAAGTAAAAGATGCGACTGGCGGTCGAAAAAGGTCACTTTAGTGGAGGCCAATAGTAAAGCCTTTTAGGCGAAAATGAAAAACCACCAGCTATGCTGGTGGATATTTATTTAAACAAATAAAAATTAAAAACAAATTTTTGGGTGAAAATGATTTTCAAGAAATTATATATAATTATCTCATTAAACTGTTTAATATTATATAAACTAGATTCTGATAAAAAATATAAATCAGATAGTGAGAGCGTTATTAATCAAAGAAAAATTAACATTTTATTTAAAAGTTAATAACTATAATTAAATAAAGAATGTATTAATAAAAATAGCAAATTATAATTTAATGAGTATAAAACTTTCACCAAATAGGCAAATAAACATACCTTATAATAGGTGATAAACTATGGATGAAAGAGCAACTAAAAAGGTGGTAATTGATCCCGGACATCCGAGTTTTGGTAAACCCGATAAATTAAAACTTGGGTTGTAGCAAAAAGAATCTATGATTTATGATAAGATACTTTAGAAAGTGTCTTTTTAAATGGTATAATTAATTTGGTGGTGATTCTCTTGAAAAATAGTGATAAAGAAAATAAAAAAGAATTTGATTATTATATAAAATTAAATAATAA